>JBGCFJ010000875.1:0-2513 GCA_045106885.1 Saprospiraceae bacterium | reverse complement strand
ATTCTTTAGCAATTTTTATCGTTGTTTTATTATTAAATATACTTATCTCCGAAACAACTTTATAAGCTTTTAAAATTGCCATTCTAACTTCCGTTGTAAAATCACTATTTTTTGACAATTCAATTTTGTGTAAATTCGGATACCCTTTAACTCCTTCAACCTTGGTGGCAATAGCAGGAATAACGCCATCATTTAAGAGCAATAATCTAAGAAAACTTTTCTTTATAAGGACATTTAAAAATAGTTTTCCTTGTCGCTTATTATTTGCCACCTGAAACGTCATTTTTTCGTACCGTAAATTAACTTGTTCTGGTGTTATGCTATACTGAATTTTTAAATGTGCATAAATGTCTTTTAGCAATTGTATTAACTCTCCAGATATTCCTCGTTGGTTTTGGTAGATTATGAATTCTTGCCAGTTATTTAATTTGGTGTCTTTCATTTTTAAGTATTAATCCAATTGTTATTTGGTTTTTATTAGGGTTAATGATAGTTCTACTCCGACAATAACATCAATAATATCCCAAATTTTCTTTCCCGTAGTATTGGCTAATATTCCAACTGCCCGAAAAGGATTGTTTTGGATTAGTTTCATAAATTAGGAGAGATAACTTTTATTTCACATGATTTTATGCCATGTAATTCGTTCAAAAAATTATTGTAAGGAATAACTAGAACCCTGTATTAGGTGAAGGTGAGTGAGTTGAGGTGATGTTTTTGAGTATTTGGGTTTCGGATTATCCTTAAAAACCACAAATTAGTTAGAATATAAATAATAAATACGCCAAATTTAGTAATTGGTAGAATTCATTGTAGAAAGTATGTAAAGTAAGTAGTATTAGGTGTTTAGTGTTAATAAAGCAGAATATTAAGGAGCGGATTGATTTAATCGACTAAAAAGAAAAAATGCCCCAATCTATAGGAAGTTAGAAAAAAGTAAGTAATGTAATCTTTCGAATATTTGGGTTCTAATTCTCCTTGATTGCCAAAAAAAACATTGGACTGCTGCCGACAATATACATACATTTAACGGAATACTTTTACTAGATTTAGTATTTCGTAGAAACTATTACTGGAAGTAGTCGGATATAAAAGAATAAGGTTGGGATATGAAAATGCTAAAAAGTTAGCATTTTACTCAGACGTAATTTTCATACTAAAAACAGTATACATGAGTAAAAATAATCGTCAATTAAACTTCTTCCGAAACGCTACCGCAGTCATTTTCTTCGCCAACATCCGATTATCCCACTTAGCCTCATCCTTAGTTTGTAATTGCTTTTTCCTTGCTTGCAAGTTTTCCATGATTTTAGCAAAATGGTCTCCTTGCTCAAATACTTTCTTTTTCAAAAACCAAATAACTAAAGTGCCTGCTTTTGCACCATCTGCTTGCTGATTTGTTTTAGATTCAAAAATGTCGATGACCTCAGAAAAGTACCAATCTTCAAAGCCTTTAATTTCAGAAGACTTTACTTTGGAAAGCATTTCTAAAACAATCCCGTCATTCACACCATAGGCAACCAACTTGTCGAACGCTTTTACTTGTGCAAAAGTCAGCGTATCAAGATCCAATACTCCTTTTTTAGTAGGTTTCTGTTCCCTCTTCCCCTTATCCCAAAATTCAAATTCAATGTCCGTTACACTATATCCTGTCTTTCTGGGGATATACTTCATGGTAATAGAAGTATGTTCATTAATTTCTTTTTCTACAGGGATTAAGACTCGTTTTCTAAAATTCGAATAACTGGCATATTTCCCCTCTATCCCTAGTAAAGTTTTTAGTTCTTCCAGTTCGTATTTAATTTTAGATTTTTTCTGATGTTTTGCCATTCTATTTCGATGCGCTCTAAAGATTTGAAATAAACGGATGGAAAAACCAGAATTAAGTGGCAAGACTTCTACATAATCAATTTGGGCATATTCTTTCAATTGTAATAAGAAGGGTTTTAAATCTTCCGAAAACTTAAACTTTATAGCCGCTTCCCCTTTTTCATTCCGCATTGGAATAATAGACTGAAACCAGTCGATATGGCCAGAGAGATATTCTCCATTAATTTCTATATCTGTTAGGAAGGAAATACCTTTGCTGATGATGCGAGAAGTTAGTTTTCTAATTTCGCTATAAAAGCTACCATTCTTATTCCCATCCATTAAAACCCTTTCCAAGCTCTTCGAGGAAACTGTCCTTGACTCAAAATCCCGTTGACGGATAGGGTCAATCCTAGATATTAAAAATAAGATAACTTTCTGCTCTTTGGCGGTGAGTTGATACTTCGAATTGAAAATCAAATTATTCTCAATTCTTGCGATTGTGTTGGTAGTTTTACTCATTCTCTTAATTTTGATGAGTAAAGTTATATATTTAGAGGTACATTACAAAATCATCAATGTACCTTTAAAACCCCACTTTTGTACCGATAAATATACTATTATCGTACCAATAGAGTATAGGTACATAGTATAATCCTCGTTTGACTCCTATTCTTTATTGCCTTAAAAAAAAATAGCTTTTT
>JBGCFJ010000874.1:0-7142 GCA_045106885.1 Saprospiraceae bacterium | reverse complement strand
GCCATATTACTTGTTCTTATTTCCTTCTAAGAATACTTAAAAAAGCCTTATGTAGCAAGGCTATATGCGGTTTTTAAAGAATCCTTAGAAGAAAAAATAACTGCATACTCTGGCACACTTTATTTCTACCTCGTCACTTATTAACATGCAATAAGTCTGGTTTAAAGGCATCAATTTCCTGTAGTAATTTGTCAAATTGTAGGCTAGTTACTCCTTTTTTGAAAAAACTATTACTGTTTGGTTTTGCTAAATAAATCGTTCGCAGGTTTATTCCTCGTTTCCTGAGTGATGCTATTATATTTGTCCAATACACTTCTGCCCCTCCTTGGTAAACTTCTTTTTGACTGCATAATAATAGCTTCATTTTAGTTTTTTGGGCATGGTACAATCAGATTCAGCGCTTTCTTATAAAAATAGAAATAACGCTTGGTAGCTTGATTTATTGGGCATCTCCGATGAATTTGAGATATGGCAAAATTTGTTATAATATCTGATGTTTTGAAGGAGATAATTTTTTATGAGAAAACCCTTCAATAGGATTATTCATCCGAGTTACTTATCCCCATTCAATCGCCAATCAAACAAAGTAATCGCTGCATTAAACAAATAGAAAACATACTTCACGACATTAGCGATATTCAATTGCATCGCGTTTTTTGCCAATTGAATGGTATTATAAATCATCCAGCTAAACCAAGTTTCTTGATATTTGAAAGCATTGGAGAAATTGGCACCTAAGGAAAGCCCAAAAATCAAGGAAACTAAAACTAGAAATCCATTATCTGTCCGTCCACCAAATAAATAAGCGCCTAAATAAACCAAGGCAAAACCTACAGCTATCCCTCCAAAATTAATCAAATAATATTGGGTGTCTTGTTCTCGTATTTTTTCTCCATTCTTCCATTTTGAAAAGGCAACATTATGCAAGACAAAAGTCAATGGATAAGTGATAATAGCGGAATGATTGCCAAATAAATAATCTATTACTCCAGAACTGACCGTTGTAATAATCGCAATAAAATTCCCCCAATTATTTTGTTTTCCGACTAAACGAGTTGCTAAAACGGAAAAAATAGCACCAATCACAGAGAATATGCCTAAAGGAAATGCGCCATTGGACATGTAAGTACCTAACTCCGAAAAAGGAATACCAAATTGAATTTCCCCATTTTGATAAATCGTGCCGTGAAAATTTCGATAGTAACAAATCCCAAAAATTAATAAAGCAGCGAAGATATCAATGTAAGAGGATTGGACTATTTTTCTTAATAAAGGTTGTTTTATTTTGCTCACTGTTTATAAGATAAATGATAAAAAAAGTGAATTTATAAAATTGTTATGGATTCACCATATTTTTTGACTATGTTTAGCTTTAAAAGTAACTATCATTGAGTTTTTTCACCACGGAGGGACGGAGGTTATAGAGGTCACGGAGTTTTTTTGACGAGTATAGATTAGGAACGATGAAAAAATAAACTTACAATTTATGCTGCTTCTTTTGCTCCTATTTTTTACTTTAAAAACAGTCATTATATCAACATAACTCCTGTTTTTAAAGCCAAAACTAGAAACAAAATAAGCTACCCTAAATTTGTAAATCTATTTCTACATCGTTCCTTAGTAGTTAGTCCAGTTAATATTGTCGGGTAATTTGGCGACTTTTGAGCCTGTACGTCGTTAAAAATACTCGCCATAGCAAAGGCTATGTCTGCGTTTTTTGCCTAGTACAGGCTCAAAATTCATCCAAATTACACCCGACACTATCATCTGGACTAACTACTTAGAAATTATGATTAATAAAAATCCGCTACTAAAGTGAATATTCATACAGGTAAGGAATGGCATTTTAAGCGCTTTACATTTTAGCGCTCCTAAACTATTCTTTAAAACTTAATATTGTTTCCTATCTCCCATTTCAAATTTTTACAAAATGAAAAAATCTATTCTTTACTTGCCTTTTTTAGCAATCACTTTGCTCTTTCAAAATTGTACTTCTAATACGCCCCCAAAAGAAGGAACTCCACCAACTAAACCTAATATTATCTACATCCTAGCTGATGATTTAGGCTACGGAGAATTGGGCATTTATGGACAAGCATTAATTGAAACCCCTAATTTAGATGCCTTAGCCAAATCAGGTATGCGCTTTACCCAGCATTATACAGGTGCCCCTGTTTGTGCGCCAGCTCGATGTGTTTTATTGACGGGGCAACATACGGGACATGCGCATGTAAGAGGCAATGATGAATGGAAAGCAAGAGGAGAAGTTTGGAGTTATCAAGCCATGTTCGATAATCCTTTTTTGGAAGGACAACGCCCCTTACCTGATAGCATTACCACCGTGGCAGAAATATTGCAAACTGCTGGATATAAAACGGGTAGTGTCGGAAAATGGGGTTTAGGTGCGCCAACGACAGAGGGCGTTCCAAATAAACAAGGTTTTGATTTTTTCTATGGGTATAATTGTCAGCGACAAGCCCATACTTATTATCCAATGCACCTTTGGCGGAATGAAGAACGCCATATTTTAAATAATAAAATGGTTGCCCCAAGAGCTAATTTGGCAGAAGGCGCTGACCCCAATGATGTGGCTAGTTATGCCAATTTTCGCTTAAATGACTATGCCCCTACGCTGATGCATCAAGAAGCTTTAGGCTTTATGGAAGCGAATAAAGACCAACCTTTTTTCTTGTATTATGCCTCCCCTATTCCGCATTTACCTTTGCAAGCACCTCAACGTTGGGTAGATTATTACCGAAAAAAGTTAGGCGAAGAAGCACCTTATACGGACAAATCTTATTTCCCTAATCAATATCCTAGAGCAGCTTATGCAGGCATGATTTCTTATTTGGATGAACAAGTTGGTGATTTGGTAAAAAAATTAAAAGACATGGGCGTTTATGAAAACACCTTAATTATTTTTTCTAGTGATAATGGTCCTACTTATACGGGTGGTGCAGATACGCCCTTTTTTGATAGTGCCAAACCATTTAAAACAGAATACGGTTGGGGCAAAGGTTTTACGCATGAAGGCGGTATTCGAGTACCGATGATGGCTAGTTGGCCAAATCAGATTAAAGCAGGTAGCCAATCTGACCATATTTCCGCTTTTTATGATGTCTTGCCTACGCTTTGTGAAGTTGCGGGACAGCCAATTCCTGACAACACCGATGGTATTAGTTTTTTACCTGCTCTTTTACAAAAAGACCAAAAGGCACACGATTATTTATATTGGGAATTCCCTGCTTACCAAGGACAACAGGCAGTCAGAATGGGGAAATGGAAAGCCATTCGTGCCGATATTTTTAAAGGAAATATGGCATTGCAATTGTTTGATTTGGAAGCTGACCCTAGGGAACAAAATGATGTAGCCGCGACTAATCCAGATATTGTGCAAAAAATAGAGGCTATTATGAAAGAAGCACATATTCCTGCTACGATTGAGCGGTTTAAGATTAAGGAATTAGGGGATTAGGCATTGCATAGACTACTATTATATTAAGGTTTTCTCATCCGATGACTAGCGTTGTTGGATGAGAAAACCCTTCCAGTCGGATGACTAGCGTCGTCCAATTGGAAGGGTTAATAAGCGTTTTTCATTCAGCGCATAGCCTTAGGCCTCTAGTCTGATAAGAAGTGTATTAAGGCTACTCAGATCAGAGGTCTAAGCTACTTCTTGCAAAAATTGTCAAAGACCCAAAAAATCAATTAGATTGTTTTCTTAAAAAAAATATTAAATACAGTTATTTGAACAGTCTCGAAAAAGAAAATCCGTGGGGAAAGAAAATATTTCCCACGGATTTTTAATGCCCACGAATTAGGAGATAGCTTATTCCAATCCAAACAAATCAAATTCCATCGCCTTCACTTTCGCTTGATAGTCCACCCAATCTCCCGTAAAGAAAGTATCAATTTCTGCTAAGGATTTAGTGACTGCTTTCTCTGCCTTATCAATTGCCACTTGTGCGTTAGGCGTTGGTTTGCCATAAGAACTTCTCAAATATCGTTGGGCTGTTCCCATGACGCCATTCAATGTATTAGGATTTCGTTGAATGCCTTTTAAATTCTCTTTATCCACGTAGCTAATGATTAAATCATCCAATTGTTTTTTGGTTGCTTTATTCAATTTAGCCATCGCTTTTTTAGTGGTATCTTGTACCGTCTCCGTTAATTTTTCTATTAATTCGACCTTCTTTTTCGCTTTTTTCAATTTATTAAAAGCAGTCGTTGCATTTTCCATCATGGTTGCTAAATTATCGTAAGCCACGCCTAAATCTTTCACATCTTGTTCCGTCACATCGGTAACTCTTGGGTCTAATTTAACCGTCACTTCTGCTTGACCAGTTTCCTCGCCATATTGTGCAACAAGGGTATAGGTACCAGGCAAAACACTCATGCCACTTGGCTTATCTTGGTCTGGTTTTGGGGCTCTTCTGCTAGGTCTTTGTAAACCATCTGCTCGCATATTCCAACCAATTTGTACCAAACCTTTCTTCTTAATTTTTCTAGAAAATGTTCGAATCGTATCTCCTTTGGCATCGACTACAAAACACTTGATTTTATCCGCCTTCTTCTTTTTATCTTTTTTAGGCGCATCATCCGCTTTATCTGCCATTACTGCTTTAGTACCTTTTTGCTTCTTCTTGCCCTTCTTTTTAGGCATTACTTTAGCTACCATTTTCTTTTTATTCGCATCTTTCGCATCTGGCTTAATCCAAAGATTTAACCCTGCATTCGTTCCTTTATTATCGCCCACAAATTCAGCTTGTCCAATAAAACGAATGCCTTGGTAAGACCGATAATTGGACAAATAACCATCTGTTCCAGATAAAACCGCAAAATCTTTATTCGTATATTTTGATTTCGCATATTCCCGTAGTGGAGAAATATCATCCAAGACCCAGAACGCCCGACCGAAAGTACCTAATACCAAATCATCAAAAGTAGATTGGATTTTCATATCTCGAATCTGTACAGAAGGCAAGCCATTGTTCCATTTATGCCATTTACCGCCTTTGTCAAACGAAATATATAAACCAGCATCTGTTCCTAAAAACAATAGATTTGGTTCTTTTTGGTCTTGTACGATGGAAGTCACAAAGCTGCTCACATCCTTATCATTCACTAATCGACGCCAAGTAGCACCATAATCTGTAGTATGGTATAAATAAGCCGACCAATCGTTTTGGCGATAATTATTCACCACCACAAAAGCTTCTCCAGCATTGGTGCTAGACACTTCAATTTGTGGAACCCAAGCCGTTTTTGGTAATTGTGGCATACGGCTAATTAAATTGGTCCAATTAGTCCCACCATCTTTAGTGATTTGTACATTCCCATCATCCGTTCCAACCCAAATTACTTTTTCATCAACTGGACTTGGCGCAATCACCAAAATACAAGTATTATTTTCTGCATTGGTCGCATCAATGGTCAAACCACCAGAAATGTCTTGGTGTTGTTTGCTGGTATCATTTGTCGTTAAATCAGGCGAAATAATCTCCCAACTTTCGCCACAATCCGTACTATAATGTACAAATTGACTACCAAAATAAATCCCACAATTGGTATTTGGTTGGAGAGAAAAAGCCGCATTCCAGTTATATCTAAGCGCTGTTGTATCTGGATTGTTTGGTTTAATAAACCGATTGACGCCTGTTTCTCTATCTACTAAGCCCATATTTCCACCTTGCGACATCGCATATACATAGCGATTATCGTCTGGTTTAGGTGCGGCATCAAAACCATCTCCAAAAAATACTTCTTGCCAATCTGCATTAATAATACCGCCTCTTTTCAGAGAAAAAGCTGGCCCTGCCCAAGTACCATTATCTTGCATGCCACCATAAATATTATAGGGGAAATCATCATCTACATTGACATGATAAAACTGTCCAACAGGTAAATTCGTCACAAAACGCCAAGTATCGCCACCATCTTTAGAAATATTCATTCCACCATCATTCCCATCAATTAAATACATCGGATTAGTAGGCGAAATCCAAAAAGCATGGTGGTCAGGGTGAACATTATTGCCATAATCAGCGATAATATCAAACGATTTTCCACCATCTGTACTTCGAGAAACATAAGTATATAAACTATACACTCGATTTTCGTTTTTATGGTCTACAAAAATATCGTAGTAATAAAAAGGTCTGTTCCCAATATTTTGATGGGTAGAATGCTTTTTCCAAGTAGCGCCGCCATCCATAGATTTGAACAAGGCATTTTCTTTCGCTTCAATTAAAGCATAAACTACTTTTGGATTAGAAGGGGCAAAAGACAAGCCCATTCTTCCTAAATTACCTTTCGGTAATCCTTCTTTGTCAGTTAATTTTTTCCAATTCGCACCACCATCATAGGTAATATACATGCCAGAATCTGGACCACCACTATTAAAAAAAGCAGGGGTTCGACCAAATTCCCACATCGCCGCAATTAATTTATTCGGATTATTTGGATCTGCCACTAAATCGGCAATACCAACGCCTTCGTTGACATATAATACTTTATCCCAATTATCGCCACCATCCGTTGTTTTAAAAACCCCTCGACTTTTACTCGTTCCCCATTGTGCGCCTTGTGCGCCTACATAAACCGTTCCTGGTCGAGTTTCATCAATGATAATTCGGTGAATGACTCTGGTTTCTTTTAATCCTTTAAACGTCCAAGTTTTACCACCATCAATAGATTTGAAAATTCCAGCGCCACTATTTTGCGAGTTACGAGGATTTCCTTCCCCTGTTCCTACCCAAATTTCCGCAGGATTGGCTTGATTAATTTTAACCGCCCCAATCGACAATACATGTTGTTTGTCAAAAATAGGCGCCCAAGAAATACCGCCATTCTCACTCATCCAAACCCCACCAGAGGCAGTTCCCACAAAGATTCGGTTTTCGTCCGATAAGTCTACATCAATAGCGGTAACTCGACCACTCATACCAGCAGGGCCAATATTTCTGGCTTCCATACTTTTGAAATGCTCGGCATTAAAGTCTTGTGCGGTGAGTAAAACAGCGGAGCATAGTAATACTAGGGTGATTAGTTTATTCATGTTAGTGTTTTTTATTATTTGATGGAGCAAAGGTAGGAAAAGAAATGAAGATTTGAGTTTGGGGATTTTGAGGATTTTCTGATTT
>JBGCFJ010000873.1:0-6609 GCA_045106885.1 Saprospiraceae bacterium | reverse complement strand
ATTATGCAAGCATTTTTTGAATTCCTTAGAAGAAAAATTGACTGGTCTAACTGGCTAATTATTTTCTCCACTTTGCCTTAGAGAATTGAGAAATGCCAAATCTTCAAGAAGATTTGGCATTTCTCAATTCTGTTTACTGCTAACTAGAGCTTGTTCAATTAACTGTGTTTAGGCAGAATTTTGATATTCAAAACCAAGGCTTAACTGCATACTGCCACTGCTTACTTTTCATCCGCCTGCTTACAAATAACAGGCAATAAATTATCCACCCAAGTTACCAATAAAATTTCTTTCACTTTCGATAAATCTTCACAAGCACCTGCATAATTCTGCATGTCCAAATAAGCATTCCCTCTAGCAAATAAAAATTCTGCATTATTAGGAAATGCAGCGAGGGCTTCCGTCAATTTAGCAATTCCTGCTTTTTGTTGCCCTGCATTGTATAAATTACTACCTTCTACCGCAACTAATTGAGCTTTTTCAAATTGAGAAACAGTCGCTTTACAAGCAGCGGCTGTTGGTTTAAAATCCATGCGAAGCATGTGCGCCGCAGGTACTTTTTTACCACCATATTCTGCTATATCCCATTTGCCAATCGAAGCGGTGGTCGCACTAATCGCTTCAAATTGATAATCCATTCCTAAATTACTAAAATCATTCATTTCTAAAATCCGAACGACACCATCTGCTTCTATTAAGGCTTTTACTTCTACTGTACCGATGGAACAACTATCATTTCCAGCAGCAGGATATTTTAAATTAGTTGATAAAAACGCCTCCTTGGCAGCCTCTCCTCCTGTAAACTCTAGTACCTTATCGAACGTATTATAAATCGTATCCCCATCCACTACATCATAAGGAGGAACTTCTTTAATCTTAAATTTCACAGGAATATTCATCCCCACTTTTACAGGAATCCCTTTTTGTTTACCAGGTGCCCATTTTAACCCTAATGGATTCAAAGCATTAATTACTGCTAAAGCTGCATCTCCACAACCACCGCCAATATCTCGAAGAATTTTCGCATCACTAATCGTACTATCTGGATTAACCGTAAAATTGATAACGACTGTTCCTTCAATACCTTGCATCCGAGCAGAGTCAGGGTATTGTACATTGGTATAAATAAATTTCAATAATACCTCTTGGGAACATTGTCGCTGCACCTCGTAAGTTGTATCCCACGCCGCACAATTGGAAACCATAGGCATATATTCTGCTACAGGATAAACCTTAGCAGTATCCACTGTTTCCGTTTGCCCAAAAGCAAAGGCAGTAAAAAATAAGAGTAAACTTGTATAAAAAGTTTTCATGCTAAATTGTTGATAAGAGCTTGTCTAATAAATAAAATTGAGTGGCAATGGGAATTCTCTACCGCAAATTTAAAATTAAAAACGAAAAGGAAGACCTTAACGGCTGCTAATCCTTGGCTAGATGCAGTTAATTAATTCTTAAGGTTGCCAGTTGCCGGTTTCCAGTTGCGGGTTGCGGTTTTCAACAGGCAACTGGTAACTCGCAACTGGTAACCGCTTAATACCCCCGTCGCTCCACCAACCATTCCTGCAAAGCAATGCCTGTAGCTTGCGGCCAACTTTTTGCTTTAGCAATTGGTACAATCTTATAATCTGCAATTTCTGTTTTATCAATATTAATGACTCCTGTTCCTTTTACATGATAAATCATAATGATTTGATTCATTCGTTCAAAGGTAAAATGTCCTCTAAAAGAAACGATTTCTGCATCCAAACCTGTTTCTTCTTTGACCTCTCTCAAAACTGCAGCTGCTGGATGCTCATGCTTTTCTAAAAAACCAGTCACTAAAGCATACCAAGTCGGTGGCCAACCCACATTTTGGACCAAAACAATCGTCTCATCTTCGTACTCTACAATCGCCCCTACTACAGGCGTAGGGTTTTGATAATGTACAAAATTACATTCCTTATTGGTACAGCCAAGGTAATTTTCTTCATTTATCGCTAAGGGTGCTGTACAGGTAGGGCAGTAGTTAAATTTCATATTAATATGGTTTTAATCTATTTGATGTAAGTACTCAATAGTCCAGTTTAAATCGTCCGATGACTGCGTTGTCGGATGATTTAAATCAGCTCATCGGACGACGATAGTCATCCGACGAGCTGATTTTGCATTTTTATTGAGAACTTACTATTTGATGACCAAAAGTAGTATTTTTATACTAGAAAATGAGGCTGGTTGCTAGTTGCTGGTTGCCGGTTGGGCATAAAACTAAAATAGGACACTATATTAGTGATAAAAACTAAGTCATTCTCATTGCCTATTGCCTAACTTATCGAGAACAACCAGCAACCAGAACGACTAGCAACTTTTTCTCCTCAAAACTGTTTATTTTTACAGCTTCAAATCATATATAAAGCCTTTCATGAGCCAACAACAACCGCAAAAATTTGATTACCAACTATTCGCCCGCGTTATTTCGTTAGCAAAACCTTATAAAGGTATCTTTATTACTGCGGGTATTTTAGCCGTTGTTTTAGCGCCCTTATCTACGCTTCGTCCTTATTTAATCAAGGTGATGGTCGATGATTATATTTTTAAATATGACATTGATGGAATGACTCGAATTGCCCTCTTAATTGCGATTTTATTGGTGCTCAATGTGGTCTTGCAATATGCGTTTATTTATGCCACTAGTTGGTTAGGTCAATCTATTATCAAAGACCTTCGGGTCAATGTTTTTCAAAAGATTACAAGTCTTAAATTAAAATATTTTGATACCACACCGATTGGGACGTCTACGACTCGAACCATCAATGATATTGAAACGATTAATACCGTTTTCTCTCAAGGCGTGATTACTATTTTAGCTGATTTATTGACGCTTTTTGCAGTCTTGGCGATTATGTTTTATACCAGTATTGAATTGACTTTGGTTTGTTTGGTTACCATGCCTTTTTTGATAGTCGCCACTTATATTTTCAAAGAAAAAGTAAAAGCTTCTTACCAAGTTGTGCGGACGCAAATTTCTCGTATGAATGCCTATTTACAAGAACGGATTACAGGCATGCGGATTGTACAAATATTCAATCAGGAGCAATCCGAAATGGAAAAATTCAAAGCAATCAATCGGGAATATACCCAAGCTAATTTAAATGCTATTTTATATTATGCCGTCTTTTTTCCTGTGGTAGAAATCATTTCTGCGGCTGCTTTAGGCTTAATGGTTTGGTACGGTGCAAGAGGTGTGATTGGTGGAGACGTAACGCTCGGTGCATTGATTGCTTTCCCTATCTTTTTGTCGATGTTATTCCGTCCGATGCGAATGTTAGCGGATAAATTTAATACGCTACAAATGGGTTTAGTGGCAGCAGATAGAGTCTTTACGGTTTTAGACAATGACCAACAAATTGAAAATAAAGGCACAATTGAACCGACTAATTTGAAGGGAGATTTAGCTTTCCATAGTGTAGATTTTGCGTATATCAAGGAAGAGTACGTTTTAAAAAATCTTAGTTTTAACGTCAATGCGGGCGAAACCTTAGCCATCGTAGGTAGCACAGGTTCTGGAAAATCTACCATTATCAATATCCTCAATCGTTTTTATGAATTGAATGCGGGTAAAATCACCATTGATGGCATTGATATTAAGGATTATGAATTATTGGCTTTGCGCCAAAGAACAGCCGTCGTGTTGCAGGATGTCTTCCTCTTTTCTGGTTCTGTCTTTGACAATATTACTTTAAGAGATAATACGATTTCGAGGGAACAAGTACTCGATGCTGCCAAAATGATTGGTGCCCACGAATTCATTATGAAATTACCTGGTGGCTACGATTATGAAGTGATGGAAAGGGGCGCTACTCTATCTATGGGACAACGCCAATTAATTTCTTTTGTACGAGCCTTAGTCTTTGACCCAGATATTTTGATTCTAGATGAAGCCACTTCTTCTATCGACCCCGAAACGGAATCTGTTATTCAACATGCCATCGAAACCTTAATTGAAAAACGGACTTCTATTATTATTGCCCATCGTTTATCCACCATTCGACACGCTGATAATATTATGGTTTTAGAAAAAGGACAGATTAAGGAATTAGGGCCGCATGAGGAATTATTGAAATTGGAAAATGGGCATTATAAGGAGTTGTATGAGATGCAGTTTTTGGAACATCTGGTTTAGTTTTATTACCTTGTAAAAGATGCGCTGATTTTTGAAAGAAAATAATACTATTGCTAGTTTTTAATTTTATATTTTAGTAGTAATAATTTTGTTAAACATAGTAGTTACATATAGCTACTATTGACATTTTAGTATTTGTTCCGCAGTGTTTTCATTCCAATTCTTCTTTTATTTTTTTGCAGAGATTATAAAAATGCATGAAAGATTGGATATGGCTATTATTGTTGCCTCTTTCAATTAAACGCTCTAAATAATGGCTTTCAGCAACATCTCTTGGATAGTTCTTTGTGTACCTAATATTTCTTTCTAAGAGCATTTCCTTTAAGTAAGTAAAGTGAAAATTTGCATGATTATCAAATCCTTCAAAAATTGACATCAATTCAGGGTCATTTTCCTCTACGTTATAAAATTCTTGGAATTTCAATAAAGCATTACTTGACGGATTGGCTTTATAAACTACTTTATTACCTAAGAACCATGTTTCAATACATCTATTTTGAACAATTAATTCAAGTGTACAATTTGAGTTTAGTTCAATTCTTTCTTTTTTAAATTCTGCCAAGTATTCTTCTAATTCTAGTTGTCTCTCTGCAATAGAATTTTCATCAGCATCTATACAAAGGAAGAGATAATCATAGGTACCAACTGAGTTGATGTCTGCTATTGAATTTTTTAGGACATCGGTAAAAATTCGAGGATAGCCATTCCCTGATAACAAAAAATAATTATTATTTACAATTTTATTAAATTGACTGACCCTTTTCAATTTTCCTTCAAAAAAATGTTCGACAAATTTGGGATATACTTTTTTCTCAGTACTCCTTCCTTCAACTAAAAAATATATGTTCATGTGCTCATTCTGCTATGCCAATCGTAAATTCATCTAATTGGGTTAATTGAATAAATGCTTGTTGTTTCGATTTACTAAAATCAACGATTTCAGAGGCCTCTCTTGTTGAGACTTCACTGCCTTTTCGGGTAACTAGTTTCCAATTTTTATAATTAATTTGATTAATAATATAAGGGTGATGACTTGTGATTATAAATTGTAAATTCCTGTAGGAAGATGTTTGTAGGTCAATTGTCAATTCATCAATACAGTTTACCCCAAGACTATTCTCAAATTCGTCAATTAGGATAACAGTTCCTTTTGGACAAAGATAAAGTTCACTCAGATGCATAAGTGTACGATACATTCCTGATGATATTTGAGGTTGAATTATCCAATCTTCTACATTTCTTTCTTTGATTTGAATGAAGGGAATCTCTCTTAAAATAGAGGGAGTGTCATCACCGTCTTCAAATTCTAAAGGAGCAATTTTTAAATCTATAACAAAAGGGAAGATATCAATAAATCTATCTTTTATGGAATTCATTACCTCTTCTGCATTATTATATGCCAAGTATAATTTAGTGATAATATTCTCATCAGACTCTCTAATTGATTCAATTGTCTTGTACTTTTGTAGAATTCTTTCTTTAGTTATGAAATCAGGATTAAATCGTTGAGGTCTTCGTTTTGATTCTACTTGGTCGCTAAAAATAATTCTTTGAAATCCTTGAAACGCAGGAGAAATTAAATCTTCCTCTTTTAATAAATTTAGTACACTTTTATCTTGAGCGAGTTTCACGGTTTTTTGTCCTTTAAACATTATTTTGTCTAAATCTCTTTGTATTATAGGATTTCCATTTAGTAATAGTTCTTCAGAGGTAATTTTTGGTGTTCCTTCTTCTTCAGAATTTTCATGTGATTTGATTCTTAATATATTCTTGCCCACTTGTTCAAATTCACCTCTCCATAAATATTGACTGCCACTTAAAGTTGTAAAAGTTATTTCCCATTTAGTTCCACTCATAGATTTACCTCTGACAATTGCCCTCAACTTTAAGATGGATTCTAAAATTTGAGTCTTACCGACACCTGAAGCACCAACTAAAAGAGTAAGATTTTTAAACTCTACTTTTGAAAGATTCCAGTTAGTATCTGTGTCACATAATTTTAACGAATTTATTTTCATATGTTGAGTGTAATTTAAATCTGTTTTGTGAAAGTTAGTCCTTTTCTTTCTTAATGTCGTGAATTTCTTCGTACAAACGAAATCATTCATTTATTTGTTATCTTTTCAAATTCACAATAGTCACATTTGTATATTCTAAAAACATAACAAATTATAAATCAAAAATTTGCGGCTAAAATAATAATATTTAATTACAAAGGAGGTGATGATATAATCAGTATGTTATGTTTCTATCTATTTTTGCTTAAAAATACAAAAAAGATATTATTTCAAGCAATGCTTATTCTATTGTTAACTCAAGTTTCGCAGGCTTTAATTCATTAAAAATCAACAACTTATGAAGTTTAGTTAGTAAAATAAATTTCAAAAAAATAATTGCCTCCAATGATAGCAAGGCTTTTAGCTTATAATTGATTGAAATTAATATATAAA
>JBGCFJ010000872.1:0-7086 GCA_045106885.1 Saprospiraceae bacterium | reverse complement strand
CCGAAGGTGGTTTAAAATTGAAAATTTGAAATTGAAAATTGAAAATTAAATTTTACTTAGCTACTTACCTCCAATTTGCCGAATTCATCATTCATCGTTTATCATTTATCGTTCCTAAAAAAATTACTAAATATAAAATTGTAACATTATGGCTAGAAAAGCAAGATTGACTGTATTCTCTCGATTTATTATTATGATGCTCATCGTTGGACCTTTGGCTTTTTTAGGTGCTTCTTATTATAATGGAGAAGATGGAATGCAAACGGTGAAAGATTTATTTAATCAACAGAAAGAAAAAACGAGCGAAACTCGGACGAATAGGACCGATAAAGCAGATGAAACTGCGACTTACAAAATCCGAAAATTAGAAGAAGATTTAGAATATAAGGATAAAAGAATAGAAGAATTGCGCAAGGAAAATGAAGAATTGAGACAGCAAATAGATAAATTGGAGCAGGAAGTGACTAATGGGGCAGCTTCTACTTCTAGCAGTAGTGGAGGAAGTTCTAGTAGTTCTAGTAGTTCTTTTTGATTAAAAAACGGACAATTATAAAATAAAGGAATTGGTTTTAATGATTTTGAAACGATACAAAAATTAGAACAAAGATTCGAGAAATGAGACTAGAGATTAGCAATTGGGGTACAATCTATTAATAGGGCAAGACAGTAGATAGTCAGCAGTGGCAGTAGGCAGTAAAGTCTTGATTTTCAATGCTAAAGTTTTGCCTAAACACAGTTATTTGAACAGTCTCATAGGGCAATTTTTTTGTAGCTGAAATATTAATTCTGATATAAGCTAAGTCTCTTTTCTCGCTTTTCTTTTCTAAAAATAGTATGGTTTTGAAGTACTAATAACGAATTCATCGTTCACTATTCATCCTTAAATCATGAGTCAACCACTTTTTTTAGACTATTTTATTGCTCAAACTACAGGTAATAACTTTCTAATACAGATTATCTTAAACGCTTTGGCTTTACTACTCGCAGCCAGTTTACTAAAAGGTGTAGAGGTCAAAAACTTTGTTAGTGCCATCATAGTAGCTATTGTCTTAGCTGTTTTGAATGCCACTTTAGGCGCTTTGATGGATTTGGTTAGTGCGCCTTTACGCTGGTTAACACTTGGCTTATTTGCTTTTATAGTAGATGCGGTAGTTATTTTAGTAACCGCTCATTATATGAAAAATTTTAAAGTAAATGGCTTTATTTCTGCCGTTTATTTAGCCTTTGCTTTGAGTATTTTTAATTTGATTCTGTCTGTTTTTATATAGGATATTTCTTAAGAACTTGTTGGGGATTTATCACATAGTCACAATAGTATTTTCACATAGAGTACATAGTTTTACGAATTAGATAATTGCTGATTGTAACGGATTGCGGTGATTCTAACAATCAACCCCTTTAGGGGTTTTATGTCGGTAGAAAATGGGAGCTAATCCTTATTTTACCGTGCCTTTAGGTACGGAATGTTAGACATAATGTACCTAAGTAAAATTCAATTTCAAATTTTCAATTTTAAACCACCTTCGGCGGGAATTTGAGGTTGAATTTGAATTTGAGATTAACAATTATCGACATTTTAAAATATCGACAATTTGTTGGTTTTAAATTTTGCGTAAGCGCCTAAAGGCACATTTTTGATTCGTAAAACATCATTTTTTACCGACATTTTGTCCCGCTGGGACAGCTTCACTGCAAAACGTTATAATCAGGATAACTGAAATTAATTCGTAAAACTATATACTCTATGTGTTTTTCTATAGGGCTATGTGATAAAAACAGCCTATAGCTTATAAATTTTACCGAATCAAAGTTACATTCCCCTTAATCGTCTCCGTTTTTTCGCCTACTTGATATTGTATTAAGTAAACGTAAACCCCAGAAGGCATAAAATCTTTTCGATTATTTCGTTTACTACCATCCCAACCTTTTTCTGGTTCTTCATTATCATACATAATATTCCCCCAGCGATTATAAACTCTAAAAACAGTAATATTATCTGCATTGTCTGGAAGGGCTATATTAAAATAATCATTTAAGCCATCATTCCCTGGTGTAAAAACATTAGGAACTGTTGGTGGTTGTACGATAATAATGGTTTCTAAAAGAACAAGACAACCTTCTGCTGTAGTCAACATTGCTTCTATAGTTACGGTGCGAATTTCGTCTGAGGGAGGAACATTGGCTAGAGGTGTATAACTTAGAATAAAGTCATTTTCGCCTACTATTATCTGACCATCTTCTCGCCATTCAACTGCTGTAATATTTTCTAAATCTGTTTGAATAATAATAGAATCAACAGGTTGTCCAATGAATATTACATTGGTGTCGAGGTTTACCAAAGTCGTATTTGAAAAATTAGTAACGGCTATTTCTGTTGACCCCATAATCGGACAATTCATCCAGCTGCCTGATAAGGTGTAGGTAGTTGTTTGAGTAGGCGAAACGGTAGTATTTGGACAATCCGTACAGCTAACATGCTCGGTTGGAAACCATGCTAAATCTGTTGCTGCCGTTGGTACATCTGCTGATAAATCAACTGTTTCTCCTTCACAAATAAGGTTAGTAATTGTAGCAATGTCTATTTCTATAAAAGGAATCACCTTAATTAAAGTCGTGGAAGTATCTACACATGCTCCATTTTGATTAATTCTATGGAGCATTACGGTATCTGTAGGCGTGATAACTAAATTATAAAAAGAATCTGGATTATCAAAACCTACGTTTGGAGACCACCTGTGTTGGATATTTGGATAAAATTGGGCGTCATAAATAGGGGAAGTTAATATCAATTGAGCGCCTAAGCAGACCGTTGTATCTGCTGGTAAAATAGCCATGTTTTTGGGTAGAGAATCTACCTTTACAGTAAGGGTGTCAGCAGCAGAACAACCATTTACATCGAGGCTTGCAATATACGTTTGATTGGTAATTGGTTGGAGGACTAGATTAGTAGCATTAGTATCTAAAGTTTGTTCTAATGTCCTTATTCGAGGAAGATTACTCGTAGGCGTTACGGCTACATTTAGGGCTAACGTTTCTCCGAGACATAAATTAACTAAATCTTTATTATTGGTAAATTCAACTGAAATTGGTTTAACCTCAATGTTTAAAGAATCACTAATTTGACAAGCGCCATTCGTTGCAGTTAGTTTGTACATAACATCATTGAGCGGTGTTGCCATCGTATTGGCTAAATTCGGGTTATTGATTGTCGTTAAGTCATTGCTTGTCCATTCATAAATAACGCCATTTTCGATAGTTGTATTACTTAATAAAATAGGCGTTGCTTGACAAATAATCGTGTCTTCATGGATATTAATAATTGGTAATTGATTCACTTCAATAGTCACGCTATCTAAGGTAGGAAGGCTACATGCTGTTCGAGTTACTTTTAAAAAATAAGTCGTTGTCATTGCTGGAGAGACGGTCGGATTTGCAGTAGTAGCTATCAATTCGCTTGTTTTGGTAGTCCATTCGTACATTTGTCCCGCTACCATTTCTCCGCCTAAAGATAGGCTATCTCCTAAACATAATTGTTGATTATCTGCGATGCTATAAATAGGTGCAGTTCCTGCCATGACCATTAATTGCATGGTGTCGCTTGTTACACAATCTCCTTTTTGAATGCCTAATCTATATTCAAAATTACCAACGTCGTTTGCGGTTAAAATAGGGTTGGGACAATCCGTACAACTCAAATTATTGATTCCTGTTGGGCTTGACCAGGTATAACTAATATTAGTAGCGGAAATTTCACTATTTAACTGGATACTTGCACCTTGACAAACAGACTGGTCGATTCCTGCATTGGCGGTAATCACTTCTACGGTTACTTCTTTGGAAACGATACTACAGACTGTACTTGCATTTAACGTATAAGTAGTAGTGCTTAGTGGGGTAGCTACTGGACTTGGACAATTTATACAATCTAAACTTTCGGTAGGACTCCATTCATAAGCAGAGGCGCCATTTGCAGTCAGGGCGATGGAATTATCGACGCAGATAAATGTATCTTGAGTAGCCATAATACTGTTGGGTATATCAGTCAGAATACCTGGGGTCGTGCCTGCAAAATCTATAGCAATAGCACCGCTAAAAATAACGCCATCAAAGTCGTTAATTAATACTACATAAACTTCTCCTTTTTTTACTTGTAAAGGCTTAACAAAACCTTCTCCAAATGCGTCCTCACAAGTACTGGTAACGGGCGTACCTAACTCTGGATTTATATTTGCTAAACCTGTTACACTATAAACTAAATCATCTGCCCAAGAACTCCTAATCGGTTGCGTATTTTCGGAAGCGACGCAGGCATTTTCTAAATTATTGAAAGGACCCCAAATATTAAAATCAATATCCACTAAACCATCAGGATCATTATTACGCAATAGAAACGCAAATTCTCCATCTGCTTGTGCTTCAAAGGTGAACCAAGTATAATTGGTTTCGAATATATCTTCCCAACAACCATTATTGACATCAAATTTGAAAAAATCAGAACTACCTGAACCTAATTCCACGGTTAAAGCAGCGGGTATATTAGGACTGCAACCATTCAATACCAAGGCATTTTCACAAGCAGTAGCAGAAGGAAATACATTTGGACAAGTCGTAGCATTGATGATAGAAATATCAAAAGGGGTACAATTATCTTCATTGGCTATAATAAAATAATAGGTTCCTTTTTCTTGTAAAGAGATATTTGCTAAATTAAAACTAGTCTGATTACCAATCGCCTGTTTTTGATTGATACAAATAGCATCCCCTGATTCTGGACAACCTCTTAGGATAGAAATACCCGTTTCTGGAATAACTCCGTTAATATTTACCGAAATACATTCTCCACCAGGCGAATCATAAGCAAAAATATATTCTGAACCACTTAAAAAATCATCTTCTCCACAAGGGCTAATTTCTATAGTATTACCAGCAAAACAAGTACTTAAATTTGTCGCCTCAAAGGGTATTTGTGCAATCGGAACTGGATTGTCGCAAGTAGTAGGTTCAATTTCTGGGCATGCTTCTACTAAACATTGCCAATTTAATTTAAAACCACTTCTATTTTGGGAAGCATCAGAAGTAAATTGTACCGTGATACAATTCCTTTTAGCGTAAGCAAGGGAAGCTTGTCCAATTCTATCAATAGTAAGTAATGTTGCTCCAATATTATCGGGTGTTCCTTCAAAAATAGTTAGTTGGTCAAATTCGGCTTCTATGTCATAACTTTCTACTTCAATAGCTATACAACGATGAAAATCAGTTGGGCAAATTGTAAAAAAATGATTTTCTAGAATACCATAATCCCCTTCACTTCCACCCGAATCAAATAAGGAACCTGCGCATAGTCCAGTACTAGGTGTTTCTCCGATATTAAAAAAAGTGGCTAAATCTTCTATACAAAGCGTAAAATCTCCCCAATTAGGGGTTGCAGTGGCTGAAAAATCATTTACTCTTAAAAAATACTGCGTGTTTGTTTTTAAACCAATAGCTTCTAAGACTAAGTCTGTTTCATTTGGCTCAGCAGAAGCACAAATGCCTAAATCAGATAATTGGTTCTCTGCGCAATCTCCTCTATAAATGGCTATTTGTGGATTGGTAATGCCATTGCTATCGCCTGTAGTTAATGTGATTTTAAAATTTTTGCTATTTCCATCGCTTGGAATGGTAAATTTAAACCAAACATCGTTTTCTACACTCCCGCCATTGAAGCAAGCAGGAATATTGTCCACGCCTATATTGCTTGTTGAGGCGTCTATGTTGGTATAAATAGTTGTTTCACAGTAGGGGAGTATGCCTAAATCAATAGCATCCTTACAATCGTCGTTTTGCGGTTGTGCTGCTAGATGATTTGTAGAAAAAGTCAAACAAAGCAATAAATATAAATACTTCATTTCTGGTTTTAATTATTAAAAATAGGAGATACGTCTGATTTTGGTAAATATAGCATAGCGTAATCTTCTTGTATCAAAGAGTAAAATTTATAAAAAGTAGTTAAGCCTTGATTTTCATTTTTAGTAAAAAAAGCTTTTTACTTAGCCTTAAATTCATTTAAACTGTTAATAGACTGTTAGGAATGGTTGTTTGTTTTTAACAAAACGATTTTTTATTGAAAAGGTAAGAAAATCGTCAATTTTCACCGAAGAATTAACGAGATTTTGATTAAACTAGCTTACTTTTGCTTCTATTTTTATAAAAACAAGACATTAACAACTGTTTTAATTAACAGAACTTTAAATTTCTTTTAAGACATTTTAAGGTATAATTGAACGTCTTTTGAATATACAAGTTACTAGCGGTTGTCGGTTATCCGTTGTCAGTTATAAACTAAATAGACAACCGACAACTGACAACCGACAACTGACAACTGAAATGAATCTAACAATCGACATAGGGAATACACGCACTAAATTCGGATTTTTTCAAGAAAATGAATTAATAGAGAAAATAGTGGTGGAAAAATGGCGATTAACAGATTTAAAAAAAATCGTAAACAACCAAAACGTTGAAAATATCATCTGTTCTACTGTAAAGACAGAAAATAAACGGATGGAAACCTATTTAAAGCAACATTGGTATTTTTTAAATCTTGATGCAACAACCCCATTGCCTATCCAAAATCTATACGGCACGCCTAAAACGTTAGGTAAAGACCGATTGGCAGCGGTAGTAGGAGCGAATGCACTTTTTCCTAAGCAAAATTGTTTGGTAATTGATGCTGGAACTTGTACGACTTATGACTTAATAGATGCGGCAGGTAATTACTTAGGAGGTAATATTACGCCAGGGTTAGGCATGAGATTTAAAGCAATGCAACATTTTACGGCGAAATTACCCTTAGTTGATAAACCTGAAAATGTTAAAAATGGAATAGGGAAAAATACTATCGAAGCCCTTCAAGTTGGAGGAGGGTTAGGCAATGTTTTAGAAATGGAGGCCTGGATTCAGTTCTTTAGAGACAAATTTAAGGAGATTAACACAACCTTAACAGGAGGGGATGCTGAATATTTTGCTAAACGGCTGAAAACTAAGATATTTGCCAACTCAAATTTAGTCCTAATCGGACTTAACAAAATCCTTGATTATAATGTG
>JBGCFJ010000871.1:0-2177 GCA_045106885.1 Saprospiraceae bacterium | reverse complement strand
CCTATCTCAATAAGTTCTAATTCTTTAGTAGTGCTAGACGTACCTACTTTTTGTTTATACCAAATTAGTTTTTGAGCGCTATAAATATCAAGCCCGATATATTGTTTTAAATAGTTAACCCAATTGCTAGGGGCAAAATCTGGATTATTAATGGATGCGGGCACTTCAGACCAACCATAAAAGTCACCCGAAGTTATTTTCATAAATAAGTGTTGCCGATTGTGCCAAGTCCCGAAAGAAAAATATCTGGGAATATTAATGTCATAGCGAAATAATTCAATATTTTCAATTGTTGCCTTGCTTGTATTGGCGGAAACATTGCCGCAAGCTCCCCATTGAAAAAAACTGCCTATAGATAAAAGCGCAGCGGAATTTTTAAGGAATTTTCTTCTATCTTTTTTCATATTTAGGAGTTGTTTATTATTACTTAATTTGACTACTTGTTCGAGCCTTCTGCTCCACAAAATAACGTTGAAACTTATAGGAAGAATTAGTATCCCATTGCTTATTTATTTTTGGCAAATGCTGTTTCAAGGCAGCTATTTCAGCTTTATAGGCTGGGTTATCCGCTTGGTTAGTCCATTCGTTTGGGTCATTTTCGTGGTCATATAATTCTTCTCCACCATCTTCGTATTGGATATATCGAAAGCGTTTTGTTTTAATCGTGTGATTATTCATGCCGAAAGTCGTGATAGCTACCGCAGGGTCGTTTGTGTGTTTGTCAAATAATAGAGGGACTAAACTTTTGCCTTCATTTCTTTTATAGGCAGGTAAGCCACATAATTCTAAAAGAGTAGGATAAATAGACAATAGTTCTGCGGGTTCATCAATCATTTTGCCTTGAGGTAAAGTTGGTCCTGCAAATAGTAGCGGTGCGTTGGTAGCTGGTTCCCACAGGGCATGTTTGGCAAAAGTACCTTTCTCCCCAAGTCGATAGCCGTGGTCTGACCATAACACAATGACCGTGTTATTGGCATGTTCCCCATTTTCAAGTGCGTCTATTAATCTACCAATCTCATAATCCACAAAACTAACACAGGCTAAATAGGCTTGAATAATTTTGGGCCATTCCCCACTTTCAATCGCCCAATCTGTTGAAGGCATCATCGGTAAATCATTTATCTGGAGGGCAACGGGTGGAACATCTAATAAATCATCAGCTTTGTAAGGAGGCGTTTTGATGCTATCCAAGGGGTGTAAATCAAACCACTTTTGTGGTACATAGAGTGGCACATGCGGTCGCAAAAAACCAACGCCCATAAAAAAGGGTTGGTCATACTTTTTATTTAATCGTTCTATTGCCCAATTGACAGATTGGTGGTCTGGCATCAAGGAGTCAGCTTGGGGGTAAGCTCCCCAATCCGTATTAGTCCTACCGTAATTCTTTCTATCAGAAGTACCGAAACCATCCCATACAAAGCGTTCTGGTGGATGTGGGCCAAAACCTTTTACCCGACTACCCGACTCATCAAAAGTCCCTTTGGGTGCATGAATGTGGAATAACTTGCCAATACCCATGGTGTGGTAACCCTGATTCCGAAAATATTCTGGCAAGTAAATAATGTCTTTGGTTACAGGATTATCAGAACGAATTTCATTATCTGGAGTCATGCCATAAATACCCGTTGTAGAGGGACGTAAACCCGTCATAATAGATGCTCTGGAAGGACCACATAAGGGTGCTTGACAATGGGCATTGGAAAACAAAACACCTCTGGATGCTAATTTATCTATATTAGGTGTTTTCGCATTGGGATGTCCTTTTAAGCATCCTAACCAATTATTTAAATCATCTACGGCGATGAATAAGACATTGGGAGGTGTCGCCTTTTCTGATTTATCGGTCTTATTACTTTTTGTGCAAGAAGTACAATAGAGAATCAGTAGGACTAATATTAAGTAGTTAGAATTTTTCATTTTCTTTACCTTTTCCATAAAAAATAAATATAGCCTACGCTGTTAATTTTACTATCCTGTACTATTAGGTAACAGGATAGCAAAGGATACCATTCCATTTATACCTCCTTAATTTTGTCCAATCTTAAAGCTTTTTGATGTCACCTATTCTGACAGGAAGTGATTTTTTCTAAAGAGTTTATGGTAAAGAAAAGAGGAATGTCATGCTCTACTTTGTTCCAATTTTTAGCACTTTAAAAAAATATAACAACAGCTCAATT
>JBGCFJ010000870.1:0-3461 GCA_045106885.1 Saprospiraceae bacterium | reverse complement strand
TAACAATTGTTATATAATGGCTTTTTTATTGTGTTAACATAATCAATTAGTCGTACTTAACTGGACGGCTATGTGATACTTTGGGAGAATAAATTCCCAACAAGCTCTTAACTAATTCAGGAATTAATTACTCTTTTTGGGAGACAGGGAGGTATTTATTTATCTCCCTGACCTTTAAAGAGGCATTATATAAGAACTTTAGCTAGCAGGCTATTATTTTAGTAGATTTTGTTAAAAATACTAAAACAAAGAACGAACAAAATCAACTTACTTTAAAATTCAACACATTTGTAAAAGGTAGTCTTTATCCTAAAGACTACCTTTTTAGGTTTAAAATGATATGGGTGGAGAATTGTAGCTTAGACCTCTGGTCTGAGTAGGTTTGAGTACAGCGGTAACACGATTTTCTACTCAGACCAGAGGTCTAAGCTACTGTTGACCCACCTAAATCACTTTGAGCCCCTTTTTATTTTAATTCCTCGAAAATTTAGACTGTTTTAACTTGCCCTTTATTATTCCATAAGGTCAATCCTGTCATTATTAAGAATAACAAAGCCACAAAAAACATGGCTATTCTTAAAGTCTGCCAATCAGCTATAAATCCAATAATAGGCGGACCAAATAAAAAACCTGAATAGCCGATAGTCGTCACCATGCTAATCCCTACCCCAGGAGCTAAACCTTCTGCTGAACCAGCAGTACTATAGGCAATCGGTACAATTACAGATAAGCCTAAACCTACTAAAAACAAACCTAAAATCACCATTATCGGTATGGGAAACAAAATTAATAATACTACTCCAGATAAAGCGACTAAGCTATTGATTATCATCAATTTACCATCACCTAAGACTGCTCTTCCTTTATCTCCAAAGATTCTGCCCACCATCATCGCTCCTGAAAATGCGCCTAATCCTATTGGCGCTAACGCAGGGTCAGCCATTGCGATATTTTGCATATAAATCGTACTCCAATCCGCCATTGCCCCCTCTCCTAGCATACAACAAAAAGCAATAACCCCCATTCCCCATAAAGCCCTTGAAGGTAATTGAAATCCTCCTTCTTCTGTAGTATTATTCGTTGTTGGCGCATCTTTTAATAAATTGAAACTACTCCAAGTAGCAAATAATACGGCTATGATGGCAATGATTAGAAAATGTTGAAAAAGTGGTGTTTCCCATTTGGTAAATATAGAGCCAACACCTGCACCTATCATCATTCCGCCACTAAAGACTGCGTGAAAAGAAGACATAATGGGGCGTTTGTATGCTTCTTCGACTAGTACTGCCTGTGCATTCATTGCCACATCCATGACGCCTGTAAACATTCCCGTAATGAATAGTAAGGCCGCTAAAAAAACAATAGAATTCATCACCGCAAAAAAAGGAACCATGGCACAAAACAAAAAAGAAGCAATAACAGTGGTTCGCTCAGAACCATTTTTAACAATCAACCACCCCGTAAAAGGCATCGCCACTAAAGCACCAATCGCATAAGTCAATAATACCAAACCTGTTGTTCCATTATCCATCCCGTACACTTCCTGTAATTTAGGTAAGCGAGCAACCCAATTGGCATAAATAAAACCATTTACTAAAAAGTAAAAATTTACAGCTAATCTATTTCTTTGCATTTTTTAAGAGTATTTATCCTGAATTTAAGGACAAAGTTAGGCATATCTTTTACTTAAAAAATGCGCTGTATAGGCTAATTTTAATGCTATTTTAATGTCTTTATCTTGTTACAAATACTAGGGTTACAATGCTATCACAATTGGTAGCAATTGCGTTAAAAGTTTGAATGTAAATGCCAGCAGTAGTGATTAATCTATCGCCAAATTGATAAGTTTCCCCTTGACATAAAGTAATATTTGTTCGGACGCTAATTGGGTCATTACAGGTTGTTTGGAAAAAGGCACATTGATTAAAAATAATTAATAAAGCTAGAGTAATATTTTTTTTGAGATTTCTTTTTTTCGGTTTTTTCATGGGATTTTTATTTTTCGACTATCGGCGAATAAATCCCAATAAATTCGACACTAAAAATAACGAAACTCCAATCAAACAGTGCAGTATTTGAATTGGAGTTTCGAAAACATTGACAATCAGTATTGAAAATACTAAATCTTTAGTCTACTAATACAAAAAATCCGTTCTCTACAACCCCATTTTCGCCCAATAATCGGTATAAGTAAGTCCCGCTAGGTAGGCTTCCTTTTTGGAAGGTATATTGTCTATTATTTAATTTATTTTTTTGTAAAATTTTACCATCTACATCCATTATCGTCAATTGGTAGTCAATTGGTTGCCAATCTTTAATTGTAAAGATAACTGCCTCACTAGAAGGATTCGGATAAACAGACAATTTCGTGATGGGGTTAGGTATATTTATCGTCGGTGTAGAACGTTCTATAAAATCGGTTTCTATCGTATGAAAAACACTATTCGTTTCTTCTATCCTTTCCTCCGAATAATTCAAGGTCGCAGTATTCGAAATAACACTCCCCATTGGTAAATCTGCCTTTGGTGAAATACTAAACTTAATGTAGCTCTTAAAATTCAAAAACGCACTTGGAAGAACTGGTGGAATCGTTAAAGTTAAAACCCCTTCCTCTAAGGTATGCTCATTGTAATACACTGACCATCCATTCGTGTACAACCTACCAAATAAATTTGGTGGTTACGAAACGCATTAAAAGTCAGCCTGTACTGTCTCTTCGTTCTCAACACTAATTTTTTGCCTAAAAGCAATTAGTTAAACCGTCTCGAACAATGTTCGTTTATTACTTAAAGTTGTTCGATAACTACTCGGCTTAAACCTGTTTCTTCTACTATATCCTCAATAGAAGCGTTATTTTTTTTCATTAACCTTGCTAATTTGTACAATATTTTTTCCTTTTCTTGCAGTGCCTCTTCCTTTTGCTTTCGTTCATCTCTAGCTTCTTGCATTGCTTTCTCTAATTGCGCCTCCTGTATAGCAAACATAGTTTCTACCTCTGATTCAGCCATCAATTGATTAATAATGACTTTATCAAAGTCTAATCGAAATAAAGTGAATTTTTCTCTTCGTTGGCCACCACCACCTCTTGTTGAGATAATTCCAAATTCACCACTGTTTGTTCCAAAATAGTGGACAATACTTTTTTTGCCAACTTCTCATTGGACATTAAATATTTAAAAGCATGGTCATATAAAGGATTAGCTATTCGCATTTTTTTTCTTTTGTTACTAACAAATTTACACTTTATCTTTTGTATTTAAAAATTGCTGACTATAACGTTTTGCATTGAAAGGTCTTACTGAAATAAGGTAAAAAATTAAGTAAGAAAATAAGTTGTTTGAAATAATTTAATTAACTTGTAATCAATAAGTTATTGAATCACGAGACGTACCTGAGAAAAATGTTTGTAGCTAATACCTCACATGAGCAAGATTTTCTAAAAATCTGGTCAGAATTATTGA
>JBGCFJ010000087.1:0-10329 GCA_045106885.1 Saprospiraceae bacterium | reverse complement strand
ATACCTCCAACCAACTCTTATCATATCCAGCAGTGGTAATGGCATGATTATATTTAATACTATCCTGCTTTAGGACGATTGCTGTCTTACCAGCTTTATTTCCACTCATAATACTTGTAATTAAATCATCTCCATTAGGTTCTATATCATTCGCCTGTACATCTATGTTAACCGAAGTTGCAGGAACAGTTGTAGCAAAATCAGGATTAGCGACAGGAGGAATATTATTTAAATCCCTAATGACAATAATCAATAGTGCAGTATCCATTAATCCACCCGTATCTGTTATTTTATAGGTAATGGTATCTACTCCAATAAACCCGTTAGGAGCGGTATAACTAATCGAATTACTAGTTACTGAAGTACTGACATTTTGAGTAGAAGTACCAATAGTTGAAACTGTTAGCGCATCACCATCAATGTCCATATCATTTGTTAGAACAACGATTTGAGTATTCATCGTATCTTTAGCTAAGAAGACCGTATCATTTGCCGCAACTGGCACATCATTTACTGGAGTTATCGTAAAGAATACCCAAGCAGTCGAACAACCCATAGAAGTATCACAAACTGTATATTGTAAAGAATCTACACCGTTAAAGTTTAGTGCTGGCGTATAGCTAATAGAACTGTCTCCTGTTATGGCAGCTATTCCACCATTAAGAAGGGTAGTTATAGTTGTTACCTTCAAGGTATCTCCTAATCCATTAATATCATTATCATTCAAAAGCACATTAATACTAGAAAGTCCACTATCTTCTGCAATTATCAAGGCATCATTTACCGCATTAGGTGGTGTATTAACAAAACCAACAGTTACGATAACCATTCCGTTAGTACAAAGATTTGAAGTGTCACAAACTGTATAACGAATCGTATCTAAACCACTAAAACCAGATGGTGGCGTATAAACAATTGAATCTGTTCCAAGCAGCAATGTTGCTATTCCATTAACAGTTGTTGGATTAATCACTACTGTTAGCGTTAAAGAATCATCATCTACGTCTGTATCATTTAATAGCGGAGCAATACCTACAAGGGTCGTATCTTGTGGAATCACAACATTATCGATATTGGCAACTGGTGCATCATTAATTGGTAAAACAGTAAGCGTTACATTCGCTGTATCACATAAACCCAAATTGTCACAAATACTATAAACAATAACTTGAACCCCCGTAAAATCCATAGGTAGCGTCACTAAGACTGAATCACCATTTAAAGTACTAGCCAACATCGCAGAACTTATAATTGATGTGGTAAAAGTATCTCCATCTCCATCCGTATCGTTGGCTTGTACATCCACTACAACATTCGTCGCATCTTCATTAACTGTTAAGAAATCATTAGCAGCAATAGGTGCTTCATTAACGGATTGCACCCTTACAAAAACGGTATCAGTTGTACAGGCGTTCGCCAAATCACAAACCTGATAAATAATGGTATCTATTCCGTGGAAATTTAAAGGAGGGGTGTAAATAACAAGGGTATCATCTATTATCGGGGAAGTACCTCCGCTTGTAGGTGGAGCAATTATGGTGACAAACAAAGAATCCCCTTCATCTATATCCACATCATTGATAGTCACAGGGATTATTACATTACTCATATCTTCTAAGATGCTTAATGTATCGGTATTCGCCATCGGAGCATCATTCTTAGGCATAATTTCGATAATTAATAAACCAAAACTACAAGCATTTTTTGTATCACAAACTTCATAAGTAACGACATCACTTCCATTCACATTAGGATGTGGTGTGTAGGAAACAGTAGAGTCCAACACAATTGATGCAATCCCTTTATTGGGTATCGTCAAAATCCTTGCGGTTAAGGAGTCACCATCTCCATCTATGTCATTGAGTAAAATATTAATAAGACTAGCTGAAGCATCCTCCATAATCCTTAGTGTGTCAGGATTAGGCATTGGAATATCATTCACTGATTGAACTGTAATATAAACTTTTGCAGCCGCACAATTATTAAATCCATCACAAACCCAGTATTCTATAGAATCTAGCCCATTAAAATTGGCATCAGGCATATATTGGATGGAATCATTATTAATAATTGAATTGACTCCATGAACTGCGTCAGTAAAAATTACAGTCGATAATTGGTCTCCTTCTGGGTCTGTATCATTTGCTTGAACATCTATGACTTCAAAAAGTGCATCTTCAAATAAATAAATGGTATCGTTTATCGCAATTGGTCTATTATTAACCATCATTATAATCATAGCTGTATCGCTACAAATATTTCCATCTGTCACTTCCACCATTACCGTATCCAGATGACTCAAAGTATTGGTAGAAAAAGTAGAAGTAAGACTAGCCGTACCTTGAGAGGTATTGTTTACAAAAAATTCATAAGAAGTACCGCCTCCAGCAGTAAAGACAACTGTTTGTCCAACCCCAATTGCATTACTAGTAACATCTGATACTAAAGTAGCCATTGGAATTGTATCTACCAGGATTATAATAACTCCAGAAGTATCTAAACAACCATTGGAATTAGTCGATATTAATGAGACTTGGTCATTATTATTTAAAGTATTAGTAGCGAAAGTAGTTGCAGCGGAAGGGCCTTGCTGACTTACATTATTAACTAAAAATTCGTAGGTATCTCCTCCAGTCCCTGTGAAAGTAACCAAATCTCCTTGACAAATAGTTGTATCATTTGATACAATTACTGCTGTCGGAATCGTATCAATGGTGACTGTAAAGATTGGAGAAACACTACTACAAGTTTTATTATCTGTTACCGCATAGGAAACATTCACTGTTCCAGCACTAGTTGGTTGAAGTACACCTCCTGCATTGATAGTAGCACTACCTGTTCCATTTGTAACCAACCATGAAATCGTATTTCCTCCGTTTCCGCCACTTACATTAGCAGTAAGGGCGATACTATCTCCCATACAAACTTGATTAAGTCCAGTTATTTCTCCAGCAGTAGGAAGATTTAAGATAATAACGGTATGTGAATTAGAAATATCTGTACAACCATTATCATCTGTTATGACTGCTCTAATATTTGCAAATCCATTATTCACAGCAGTGATTAATCCATCTGGCCCTACAGTTGCCCTTGTTACATCAGAAGTTAACCAAGTAGTATCTGTATAAATACCCGAACCACCTGTCAGGTTAAAAGGCAGGTAGATAGCATCGTTAAGACAAATCTCTGTTACCGTACCTGCAATAACTGGATTAGGATTTGAATTCACAGAAACTTTCACTGTATCTACCGCAGCAATACATTGTACACCACTTACGGTAGAAGTATCTATTCTTCTAAACCAAGTATTTTCTATAATTGGACTAGTAGGAATATAAGAAGAATTAGTTGCACCTAAAATAGTATTCCAAATACCGTTAGTTCTTGATTCCCAGCCATAAGTTAAAGTACCATCAGCTACAGATGGAATGCCCATTATTGTATCTGGTATAGTACCTGAACAAATAGTTTGGTCTCCACTTAAAACCATAGCAGCAGTTACATTATTAATGATAATGTTGACCGTGTCAATCGCCATTTCACATTGACTCGTTCCCCAGGTAGAAATATCTATTCGTCGATAAAGACTATCCTCTAATAATAATCCTGGTGAATAAGCTATATTTGTTGCACCAGCTATTGATGAAAATCCTACCCCTGTACCATATTCCCAACGGTGACTAATCGTTCCATCTCCAACAGAAGCAGGTCCTGTTAGGGTAGTTGGTGAAAATCCTTGACAAGCCACTTGGCCTGCTCCTAAAGCACCTAAATTTGTCAAATTATTCACAGCTATTCTAACCGTATCTACTACAACTATACATGTAATATCATTCACTGTTGAACTATCAATTCTGCGATACCAAGTGTCTTCGTATATTACAGGTGGGGTATAACTCAAACTAGTTGCTCCGACAATAGTTGACCATGACTTACTAACCACTCTTGATTCCCAACCATGCGTTATTATGGCATCACCAGTTGATGAAAGGCCAGTAATCGTGCCTATCAAATCACCTACACAAATCGTATCATCAGGGTTGGTTAAATTGCCAACAAATGAAAAATTATTCACCGTTATTTTTATAGGACCAACGGTGTCTACACAAATTACTCCGCTCAAATTAGAAGTATCTACTCGATGATACCAAGTATCTTGCATAAGTATAGAAGGTATATAATCAACCCCATTAGCACCTGCCACAGTAGTATAAGTAGCACCATTATTTGTAGATAATTCCCAACCATAACTAACAACACCATCTGCCATAGCAGCCGTTCCAGCTAAAGCCCCAGGTGAAACACCAGCACAGATAGTTCTATCGCTACCAATTGTACCATTTAAAGTGAAATTATTTACCCTTACTTTCACCGTATCTACAATTTCCCAACAATTATATCCCATTAAACCTACCGTATCTATTCGTCGATACCAAGTATCTGTAGTTATACTATTGGTAGGCGTATAAGCTGCTCCAATTGCACCAGATATCATCGCCCAATTGGCACTGTCAGTAGACGATTCCCAAGCATAAGCTATTCTATCTCCACCTGTACTAACTGTCCCAGTAATCAAATTAGGTATACCTGGGCAAATTACTTGGTCAGGACTTGTTAAAGTACCTTGGGTTGTAAAATCATTTAAAAATAATTTAACGGTATCTATTATTTCAATACATTTTACGCCCATCAATGTAGAAGTATCTACTCGCCTGTACCAAGTATCTGCAATTAGCGGGTTGGTTGGTGTATAAGTTGAATCTGTAGCGCCCACAACAGGTATCCAAGCACCCGTACCAATTTTGATGTCCCAACCAAACGTTAGTACACCATCTGCCATAGAAGATATTCCGGTGATACTACTCGGCACTTCTCCAGCACAAAGAACTTGGTCAGCACTTAAAACATTACTTGCCATTATATTATTAACCGTAATTTTAATGGTATCGACAGGAATTTCACATATTTCGCCATTAATAGTAGCTATGTCAACTCTCCGAAACCAAGTATCAGCCGTAAGCGGTCCTGGATTATGATTAATAGAATCAGTGCCTGCAATAGCAAAGAAAGCTCCTGTGTCGTTCAGTGCATACTCCCAGCGATAGGTAGTTGCTCCAACAGAAATACCCGTTCCAGTTAATAGAACAGGGTTCGTACCGCTACAAATAGTTTGATTCGCTTGTATATTTCCGATAATCATTATTTCATTCACCCTTGGACCGGTAACACTATCCAATGGCGTTGTTAGAGTTGTACAACTAGCCGTACCTCCATTATCAGTAATACTTGATAGGTAAATCTTTGCAAAATCACCCATAAAATGAACCCCTTCCAATAAGCTTACACTATCTCCACTGTTAACATTATTAAAAATAGTCCCATTAATGCCAATGTCATAAGGTCCCGTACCAATCGTAGCGGTAAAAGTGACTTTAAAAGTATCACTTTGACAGATAGTCGTATCAATTGGATTGGTAGTCGTTAACGTTCCAGTAGGACGAGGATTAACATTTATCGGCACACAAGTAGTTTGGGCATCAATAAATGCCCTTCCTCCTTCAGTATTTAGCGGATCCAAGATAGAAGTGGAGACCATTAATAGAGCATTATCGGCTACTGGATAAGTAAGGATATGATTAGTAATAAAGAAGTGAGAAGTTGAATTTATTACTACAGATTCAACATCCGTTACATCTTGCGTACCACAAACAGCCCCAGAAGTACTTAAATACCAATTGATTTGAACAGCCACATCACCTCCTGGAAACCCAGAGGGGTCAGGTAGATTATTCAATGTAAAAGCTAAATGCTCCCCTTCACAAAAAGAATAGGCAGTAGCACTAAAAGTTGGAGCAGGGAATTGAGCAAATAAGGATTCATTCCCAAAAAACATAATTCCTACGACAAAAGAGGTAATCAGTTTGGCTTTAAATAAAGTAGGCTCAGTTTGATTTAAGACAACAATAAGCCAGTCTTTAATCCTATTTAGATTAAAAAAATGGCCAGTTAATTGTCTAAATTTCAGACGTCCTTTATCTATTAGGTGCGTTCTGTGCATTTTAGAGGATAATTTTGATTCTTATAAAAAAGTCAGTTAAATAAGCATTGAGAAAAAAATTGTTGAATATTAGCTAGTCAACTTAGCTCTTAATCAATACTAAAAGGTAATTGATGTTCTCTTAGATTTAGGATTTGGTAAGCACGCTAATTGGTATAGATTTCTATAATACTGGTAATAGAAGTAGTTATGACTTTCTTTTGATAGAAACATCAATTATCCAATTGACTACAATTCTATAAAAAGAAAATTTAAGTGGATAAACTAATGTTGATATTTTCGTATATAAGAAGTGTTTATTATACTTATTAAATAAGTTTACAGCATTAAGTCACTAAAATACAATAATAAACATTTGTGTTTTTTTAATATATGATAAATAACCAAGTTTGTGCCAAAAATGATTTTTCACCTAATTATTGTGACATTCTTCAATAAATTCGTCTTTTAAATAGGGGGGGGAGGTGAAATAATAAAAGCAAAATCAAGACAATTTTAACGATTTTCAAAGAGATAAAATTTAAAATATATACTTTAGCAAAACATTAATTATCCATAAGAAAAACGGATAAGAAACCCAAAAAATAGATTAATCAATTTACTTTTGTCTCTTTTCTAAATAGTCTAATTATTTTTATAAAAAATTCTATGTCTTCAAAAATATTTATGAAAAATTTATTATGCTTATTCTTCATAACTGCCTTTTTCATTCAATCTTCTTGTCAAAAATATACCATTGATAATTTACCTGATACTCAAATTCACTTTGGCGAAGGAGGTGGGATAACTGGAGCAATTACGGAATATTGCCTCTTAAAAAATGGGCAACTCTTCGATAAAAAACATTTTACAGAAGATTTTAAATCTTTAAAAAAAATAAAAAAAAGAATAGCTAAAAAATCTTTTAAGAAATGTAAAAAAATGAATATCGAAAGCATTAATTTAAATAATCCTGGAGATAAGTATTATTTTATTACCTATCAGGCAGGTAAAATAAATCATAAAGTTACTTGGGGCAGAAATAAAGACGAAGTACCTGCCGAAATTAGTGCTTTATATGCTGATTTAAAAGCACTTACAATCGAATAAAGTAAGTGCTAAATGAGTAGATGAGAAAATGATTAAATGAATAAATGCTGGGACAACAATGCTAAAAAAACGAAAATGTTCCATATTAGCATTCCATTTATTCATTTTCTCATCTATACATTTTCTCATTATTTTACTATCTATTAATAACTTTTAATAACCTTAAATTCTACTTATTTATAAAGCTGTCAACCATGAAGTACTTTTATTTTTTGTTAATAACTTGTTTTTTTTCCCTATCCGCCTTTGGGCAAACTGGGAAGCCATTGTATCAACCAAGCCCTGCAAAAGAGGGCGCCAAAAGAATATTGCAACCTATTAAATCTGGGCCATTAAATAGCATTCCCTCTGCTAGGACTTCCATCATTACTTCTTTTGCACCTCCTACTCAACCAACTACTTTACATAGAAGTCCAACCAACCAACGAATGAAAGTAGTGCAACGGTCTAAAAAAGGAGCTCCGATTATGATTAAGGGTACTTTAGGAAACATCAGTGCTGGACGAGATATTAATTTACAAGTATACGATTATTTACAAGCCATCAAAGCGCCTATTTCCATTCAAAATCCTACGGATGAATTTAAGATGATAGACAAAACAACGGATGAATTAGGACAAACGCATTTCAAAATGCAGCAAACCTATCAGGGGATTAAAGTACATGGCGGACAGGTTTGGTTACATGCGGAAGACGGAAAAGTCAATCTGTTTAATGGTCGGAATTATCCTACACCAGTCTTAGAAAATATAACTCCTTCTATTTCTAAAATAGCAGCACAAGAAATTGCCCACCAAGATGTTAGTTTAAAAACAACGCTTAAAACCCTAATTGGACTTGAAAAGGAATTAATTGGGGAACAAAAAGAACCAGAATTATTAGTTTATCACCCACTTAATAGTGACAAAGCTCAATTAGCTTGGCATTACCAATTCCATCCAAATGTCTCCAATGAATGGGAATATTTTATTGATGCGCAATCAGGTGAAATTATAGATGCTTACAAAACACTTTGTCAATTACATTATCATACAGAATTCGCAACAGAAAATGAGGAATGCAATGACCATAACACTCCAAAACTGGCAACTGGTAACCGACAACCGACAACCGACAACTGGCAACCAGTAACTGACAACTCACACCACACCCCACAAAACGGTCCTGCGGTGTCTAATGCAACAGATTTAAATGGATTCAACCAAACGATAAATTCTTATGAAATCGGTAATAATTTTTTCTTAATTGATGCATCTCGCCCGATGTATAATGGCAGCCGTTCCCAATTACCAAACAAACCAGTTGGCGCTATTTGGACCATTAACGCACAAAATAAGTACCCTGAAAATAGAGACTTTAGTGCCATTCATTTAACGAATAATAATAATAACTGGAGTGACCCTATTTCTGTTTCTGCACATAGTAATGCAGGCTTTGCTTATGAATATTTTCGGACAACTTTTGGCAGAAACTCTATTAATGGAGCTGGTGAAACCGTTTTATCCGTTATCAATGTTTCAGATGAAGATGGTTCTGGTTTAGATAACGCTTTTTGGACGGGTACGGCTATGATGTACGGAAATGGAAAAACTGCATTTGAGCCATTAGCAAAGTCACTGGACGTAGCAGGTCATGAAATTGCCCACGGGGTGATACAAAATACAGCTAACCTACTGTATCAGGGAGAATCAGGCGCTATGAATGAATCTTTTGCAGATGTTTTTGGGGTTTTAATAGATAGAGATGATTATCAACTAGGAGAAGATGTCGTGAATCGAAATATATTTAGGTCTGGCGCATTAAGAGATATGGCAGACCCTAATAATGGTGGCACTCGATTGGGCGACCCAGGCTATCAGCCAGCCAACGTATCTGAGCAATTTTTTGGGAAACAAGATAATGGCGGGGTACATATCAACAGTGGTATTACCAATAGAGCTTTTTTCCTAGTCGCTAATAATATTGGTAAAGATAAAGCAGAACAAATCTATTACCGAGCTTTAACTACTTATTTAGTTAGAAGTTCTCAGTTCGTTGATTTAAGGGCTTCTTTAATGCAATCCGCTAGAGATATTCATGGTAATGGTAGTCAAGAAGTAAGTGTCATTGCTCAAGCTTTTGATATTGTAGGGATTCCAGGAGAACCTGCAGAAGCTCCTGATAATAGCAATCCTGGTGGACAAGAAGATATAGAGGTCGATGTTAATTTAGGTAGTGACTTTGTTCTTTTTACAAATAATGAAAAAAGTAATTTATCGGTAGCAGATGGGCAAGGTGAAATTTTGGTGTCTCCTTTTACCAATACGGGTGTTCTTAGTCGGCCAAGTGTAACAGATGATGGACAGTTCATTGTTTTTGTAGCAGAAGATAAAACCATTCGCTTAATTACTATTGATGCAAGCGGACAAGGAGAAGAAGAAATATTACAACCAGAACCAATTTGGAGAAACGTAGCAGTCTCCAAAGACGGTTTTAGAATTGCAGCACTAACAGAAGAAATATCAAATACCATTGATGTTTTTGATTTTACCTTAGCAGCTTGGCAAACGTTTGAATTGTATAATCCAACTTTTGCAGAAGGGATATCGACAGGTGAAGTTGATTATGCCGATGTATTAGAATTTGATTTCTCAGGACAATTTGTGATGTATGATGCAAGAAATACTTTAAGAGGTGATTTTGGAGGCAGTGATTTAACTTTTTGGGACATTGGTTTTGTTAAAGTATATGACAATAGCATTGAAAATTTTGAACAAGACGTGGAAAATAACATCTTTAAATTATTTAGTAATTTAGAAGCAGATGTCAGTGTAGGAAATCCTACTTTTTCCAAAAATTCACCTGATGTAATTGCCTATGATTATATAGACGTATTTGACCCTGAAGAAGTCAATTATGAGTTAAGAGGGATCAATATTACGACAAATACAACCAAAACGCTATTCCGAAATCAAGGCACTAGCGTTCCCAGTTATTCAAGGTTAGATGATCAAATTATCTTCAATGCCGTCACAACCCAAGAAAGTAATGTGGTAGCAACTTTACCTTTAGCCGAAGATAAAATTTCAGCAGGTGGTGATCCAGCAATTCTTGTGTCCGCAGCAGATGGCGCTAATTGGGGCGTATGGTTTTCTGATGGCGTTCGTTCCTAAACTAGTACTAGTACGAATGAATTAGAAAAA
>JBGCFJ010000869.1:0-2387 GCA_045106885.1 Saprospiraceae bacterium | reverse complement strand
CGGGTTGTATTTGGATGAATTTTGAAGTTGTACTAGGCAAAAAACGCAGACATAGCCTTTGCTATGGCGAGTATTTTTAACGCCGTACAGCTTTAAAAGTCGCCAAATTACCCGACAATATTAACTGGACTGACTACTTAGCAAACAATTTTTCTTTTTCTTTATCAGGAATTCTCAAATGAGCCTTAGATTTTCTCGCTTCCATTTCCGCCAATTGTTCCGTTCCAAAATTGGTGGAATCTCCATTAAAAATGATGCGCCATATTTTCCCCTGCCTTGATTCAGAAATATATAAAGAACCATCTGGCCCTTCCGATAATCCCATTGGTCTATATTGTACCTCATCCATTAATTTAATAGTTTCCAATCCAGTGAAACCATCTGCAAAAACTTCCCATTTTCCAATAGGTTGTCCATTTTCAAAAGGAATAAAAGCGACGATATAACCAGCTTGTGGGTAAGGCGTACGATTGGTAGAACCATGAAAGGCGACAAATGCACCGTTTTTATAGCGAGCAGGAAATTGCTTGCCTTTATAAAATAATAAATCATTAGGTGCCCAATGGGCAGGAAGCCCCATTAAGGGCTTGGCAAAAGTAGCTTCCTGTTTGCCATCTCCACCATATTCTGGTGCTAACATTCGTTTATTTTGGAAATGGTCATAATAACTGTAAGGCCAACCGAAATTATCTCCCTTTTTGATTTTCATAAATTCTTCTGCGGGCAAAACCGCTTCGTGCCAAGGCGTATAATGTTGTGGGGCATGACTGTATAAATAATCCCTTCCATGATTGAGTGCATACAAGCTATTATCTTCTTGATTCCATGAAATAGCCACAATACTCCGTAAACCTGTAGCATATCTTTGGCCATCTGATTGGAATTGGCCTAATTTATTTTTATCAAATTTCCAAACACCACCAAAGTTCTTTAAATCTCTACAAGGAGAATAGCCTTTAACATTGGCAGACGACTTATCTTTAGTAGTGCTCCAATTCTCACAAGCATTGGTTGGTGCGCTAAAGGTAACGTACATGCCGTTTTCTTGATCAAAGGCTAAAGATTTGGCATTATGCCAACGTAGCGGAAAACGGTCTGTTAAGATAACCTCAGGTTTTCCAGCTGGAATTAATTTCTCTGGGGTTAATTTTTGCCGATAGACCACCAATTCCGAGCTATAATATACATAACCGTTATGAATCCGCATTTCTGTTGCAAAAGTGCCATCATTTGGATAGTCCCCCCAGCGTTGGATAATATCTGCTTTTCCGTCATTATCCGTATCTCGTAAAGCAACATTTCCTTTATCTCCTTCACGGATACTTAATTTGATATAAACATCACCATTATCACGGACCGCCAAATGCCTAGCTGGACCCACACTATCGACGACGACCAAAGCACCAAAACCCGCAGGTAAAAATAATCCCCCATTATCTGCCTCAGTTGGAGGTGGGGTAATTACAGGTACAGTAGATTGGGAAGAGGTCGCTGTTTCTTCTGAAGCAGTATTTTGACAAGCGTTTAGTACAAGAATAAAAGCGAATAAAAATATCGTTAAATTTTTCATCTATAGGTATTTGTCATGAATCCATTCGTAAAATGGGGATTGCTGCTCTATGTCCAAAAGCATTTTGTCCAGTAGTAAGCGTAAAAGTAGAAAAATTTGGAGGAGGTAAAAAAAAATAGCGAACTGCATTTGCAATTCGCTATTTTTTATTGATTGAAGTGTAGGCTTATTACCTTATTAAAGGGGAACAAGTCTAGTTTAAATCTTTATTTTTTAGACATGCGCTGGGTGGTGACTACTTTTCCATTTTTACCAAGCAATTGTACTAAGTACATGCCTCTTGGTAAATCTGCAATATCATAACGCTCTCCTGTTTTAGGGGTAAACTTTTTCATTTTACGACCTACTAGATTATAGATAATAATACTTCCTATATCAGAGATATTATTTAAGCCGATAAAATTGAACGCAGGATTAGGGTAGATTTTTACAATCTTATGTACAGCAATAGTTTTGCTGTTTGTTTGGGATTGCCCAATTACCATAAATGGTAAACAAAAGAAGGAAGTTAATAGTAGGATTTTTCGCATAGGCGACGTCGGTTTCGTAGGTTATATTAACAAATCAGGTTTCGTGAAAAAACAGGGAAAAAGGAGGACAATATATATATGAGCAAATTAGGCTATTTTGTTCGGTATTGCAAATAATTAAATATACTATTAAACAAATTTTAACATATATGGGGCAATAACCTACTATAAGTACCTACTATTAAATAATCGTCACTTTTGATTCAGGCTATTTTTTCGCTAGACGAGGCAAAAAATCTTTGCATAGCCCCGCTACGGAAATATTTTTTAACATGAGCTAAGAAAGG
>JBGCFJ010000868.1:0-2778 GCA_045106885.1 Saprospiraceae bacterium | reverse complement strand
GTGGTCCTCCAAAACCTCCCCACGGAATGGGCTTCTGTCCTACTGACTGGCTTTTCCCCAATAAACGACCATCAGGGCTATCCAAATGCACTTCAACAAATCCACCATGTGCTTCAAAACTAGCGGCAACTTCTACAAATAAATCTACTTGTTGTATGCTGGTCAAATCCACAGCTTTATATCCAAGATGGGAAGTTGGTCCTAAAAGGAAAAAATTAGTAGTTGGAGTTGTTAATAACTGCGTATTTCCTTTTATATCTGCCATTTGTGGAAATAAAATAGGATTTCGTAAAATTAAATTCGCTGCCCCCATTAAAGGTTGATTCGCTTCTCCTCCTTTGTCTTCATAAGCTGCCCTTAAGACATACACCCCTAATCCATCTTCCTCTTTAGGTAAAGTTGGTGATAGCTTACCATTTAATGCCAATTGTTCAATAGTTGGTTTTTCGTCCAAAATAGTCATAATGTACCGCACCATTCTTTGGGCTTCAGATAGGCTCAATGCTGGATGTGCTGCCATTGCATGTTCGCCCCAAATACCGCTACTCCCATTAATTACTCTATCTTCCAACATAGCCCTATTATCAGGTGTATCCTTATATTTTTTTGCGACCGCTGTATAACTAGGTCCAATAGATTTGGTATCATATTGGTGGCAAGACCGACAATCGTTGCCTTCAATTAATTGTTTACCAATCGCATCGACTGCCAATAATTGAGCGCCACTTTGTTTAGCTGCCACTTCTATAGGGTCAAATCCAGCAGGCACATAATCAAAGGTAATCGCCGTAGCTTCTGGAGTAATACTACCATCAGTTGTATTTCCATCTTCTTTATCCGTTATTTTTATGGAATAAGGTAAATTATTAGTCCCAAAGTAAAAACTTTTATTTGCTGCCTGAAAATCAATATCAACTACTGGTTGCTCATTTCCAGCAACTATTTCAAAAGAAAAATCATTACTCGCTCCTTTAGTATCAGTGACCGTTAACATAACTTCATATAAACCCGCTTTATCAAAAGTCATTTTGGGATTAGCAGAATCAAAAGAGTTAACGACGTCTTCTCCTAAAAAAACATCCCATTGATAGCTCAGATTATATGCATCATATTTATCATAATCTTTAGTACCTTCGGAAGAAAACTGAGTGGTAAATGGCACTGCTCCCGCTAATTTATCTGCACTCGCCGCCACTATCGGCTTTCGATTCCCTGCATTATATTCAATTTTCACTAAGCGAGCATTGGCATTTTGTCGAAACCAAGCGTCTCCATATTCTAAGACATATAAATCACCCGATGGGCCAAAATTCATAGCAATGGCAGCATTAAAGTTCTCGCTAGGTAAAAAGCGTTCCATACTTAAATAATCACCATTTTCATCCATAGAAATGGACATAATCCAATCTCGCATAAAATCTATAATCAACCATTTCCCTTCATAATAAGCAGGAAAAGAACGAGGCGCATCTTTAAAATCTGCTTGTCTAAAAACAGGACCACCCGTTGCACTTCGACCCGCACTACCGACTAGTGGAAATTTATCTGAAGGACCATAAGGATAATAAATCATAGCGGGAACTGGTGGTGGTAATTTTTTAACCCCTGTATTATTCACCGATTCATTGACTGGATTTGCTGGGTCAAAAGGTGCGCCATAAGTTTTCTCCTTGGAATTATATTTATTATATCGCTGATTATCCGCAATAAAATAAGGCCAACCAAAAAATCCTGGACCTTTAGCTTGGTTAAATTCATCGTAGCCTTTAGTTCCCCATTCTCCATCTGCATTAGCATCTGGTCCAACTTCGCCCCAGTACAAATACCCCGTTTTGCTATCCAGTGTTGGTCGCCAAGAATTTCGATGCCCCATCGTATACACTTCTGGGCGAGTCTTTTCCGTCCCTACTGGAAATAAATTGCCTGATGGAATGGTATAAGTACCATCATCTTCTGGATGAATTCGGAGTATTTTACCTCTCAAATCATTGGAGTTAGAAGGGCCTCGTTGGTCATCGGAATTCTCTTCGCCAGGTAATTCTACCATATTAGAAGCTCCATTTCTAGGATTCACGGTATTATTCCCAACTGTTAAAAATAAATTACCTGCCGCATCAAAAATCATTCCGCCACCAGTATGGCAACATTCTTCTCGCTGCGTAGGTACTTCTAAAACAATTTTCTTAGAGGCATCCACTAATTTATTATCTTTCAATTCCCATCTAGCTAAGACATGTTTCGGTTCATCAGGGTCCGCATAATAAAGAAAAATCCAGTTATTTTCAGCAAAATCTGGGTGAGCAATCACGCCCATTAATCCTTCTTCCGCTTCTCTGACATGCCCTTCTTTATTTTTGTATTTAGTATTGACAGGAATAGTCGCAATATGTTTTACTTCTTCTGGTCGATTTTCATCAAATAATTTAACTGCCCCTTTTCTTTCAATAATTAATAGTTTGTAATATAGAAAAAATGCCATCTCCATTGGTTCATCCATCCCCTGTGTTAAAATCACTTTTGTAAAGCGATTATCTGCTGGTTTTTCATTGCCAATAGAATTCATATCTGAATCTGATGGCGCACAAGCAAATAGCATCAACAATATGCTAAAAAAGAAATAAGTCGTTTTTGATTGCATTTTCATATGATAAAACAAATGAGTAAATTAATTTTTGGGTTCTCTAACAAATCCCTCCGACCTGTCGGAGTAGACAGTGGAAAATCAGTTCGTCCGATGACTAGCGTCGTCGGATGAACTGATTTTAATCATCCGACGAC
>JBGCFJ010000867.1:0-14179 GCA_045106885.1 Saprospiraceae bacterium | reverse complement strand
CATAATTACAGGAGTTGAAAATTACGTCAATTTGATATTTAATGACTGATAATCAATTGATTAAATTTTTTATAGCTACTACAAATTTAAGAATATTCTTCTTTTTATAAAAAGTAATTTACAACGTTAGGCGGGTAGCCCTTACTGTCTACTATAAGGTATAAAGCTTTATAGGTAAAGATATTCCGTAAGGTCTCAAGAAGTAGATATACAAGATGAATATTTATAGATTCCCAACCTATGAACCCTTACACCTTTATACCTCTACACCCTTATACCTCTACACCTCTACACCTTCGTCCCTCTAATCTTCGTCTCAATATTCGTTGTAGAATATCCTTCCACAAAAGGTAAACTTTTTACAAGTCCTCCAGTTGCCAATACTAAATCTGCACCGACAATTTGCTCGATTTGCCAATCTCCGCCCTTTACTAAAATATTAGGTTGAATTTTTTTGATGAGTTTATAAGGCGTATCTTCCTCAAATTCGATAACAGCATCTACAAAAGATAAGGCAGCTAATAAATGATAACGAGTTAAATCGTCGTTGATGGGGCGATGCTGACCTTTTAACCTTTTAACAGAATTTGTAGCATTAACACCGATAATCAGCTTATCACCTAATGCTTTTGCCGCAGCTAAATAATGCAAGTGACCATAATGGAGTATATCAAAACAACCATTGGTGAAAACTATTCTTTGGTCGAATAATTTCCATCGAGTAAGCGTAGGAAGAAGGGTAGATTGATTGAGTATTTTTGCTTGTACAAAATCTAACATAGTTGATTTTAAGGTAAGTACTCAATCGGTAGCACAACTTGTTCCAATTCATCGGAAGGATTTATCCTGTCCTATTTCCAAGCCTTCAGGCTTGGTTGCCATATAGTGTAAAAAGCCTAAAGGCTTTTAAACGGGACAGACTGAAGTCTGTGCTACCAGTTGACGATTGAGTACTTACATTTTAAGTACAAAAATACTATTTTATATCCGCTTTCACAGCTCAGAGAGCTGTATTACTCAATCGGAACAGGATGATAATTTTTATTAATAGTTGGTAAGAAAAGCACTGCGACTAAACCTAAAACAATATTGCAAAAATGGGTGGCAAAAAAGGAAAAGTTAGCAAAAGAAAAAGCATCACTCCCGGTAACGCCATATAAAGCTAAGGCTGCCATCACTAAAAAATGATAAGACCCCATTCCACCAGGGGAAGGAATCACAATACCAAAAGTACCAAAAACAAAAATCATTAATGCGACTGTAAATCCAAGGTGTGCTGTTGGGCTAAAGGCTGGTAAATACATATAAAACATGATGTAGTAAGCAACCCAAATCATGATACTATAGAAAATAAAAAGTGGCGGGTTTTCTAAATTTTTAATAGACATTATGCCATCCCAAAACCCTTTTAGAATGGTCACTATTTTTTCATAAAATTTTGATTGTTGGATTTGATTCCTAAAAATAAATAATAAAGCAAGGCTAATAATACCAAATCCGCCTAGTCCTAAAATAATTGGATGCATCAATAAATTACCTCCATCACTCACCATGTTTTCACTCAAATAACCCCAAAGTCGGTCAAATTCTAATAAAAAAGCAATCCCAATTAAGGTCAATAAGGACAAGACATCTAAAGTTCTATCTACTACAATCGTACCTAATACTTTTTCGACAGGCATTTTCTCGTAGCGAGCTAGGGTAACAGGTCTTAGCACTTCTCCTAATCTTGGCAAACCGAGATTGGCAAATAAGGCCAGCATAATGGTTAAAAACGAATTAATGGTTCGAGGGGTTCTACCAAGTGATTTTAACAACATATTCCAGCGCAAAGCCCGCATCATATTGCTAAAGGTATAAGCCGCAAAGACCCCTAAAACCCAAAAATAATTTAAGCCTTTGAAATCCTCAATTACTTTTTGAATTAAGCTACAATCTTCGGCAGGTATACCGTCTGTTGCACATTGCGCCAAATAAGCAGTATTTTGATTTTGGTAAACCAAGTAGAGAATGACTAAACCAATACTTAAGAATAGTAGAAATTTAAAAAAATTGATGACTGCTGTATTCATAACCCACTTTATTGAGGACTTGTCTAAGAAATAAGAATATAAAACTAGCAAAGAAAACGCATTAAAAACAGATAGGTTGCTGAATGATAAGTTAAGGAGAAGTTTTTGGTATACAAATGTAAGGATTAATTAATTTGTTTTTTAGAAATTTTCAATCACTTTAATTGGATTTATAGACTGAGAAATAGTAATTAATTCAAGTTGCAGATAACTAGAAGTAAATCCTGAAGGCTTTTCTACCAGTTTATGCTAATTCTTTGTGGCTTGGCTTAATTAAATAAAAAACGCTAAACTTGTCAAAAGCTTAGCGTTTTTTATGTTTTGTGGGGGGGTAAAAAGTATCGTATTGTAATAAATTTTAATTCGTAACTAAATAAATTAGTAAAGACTGTTTGATTGTTATTATTGTTGAATTGTTCTCGTAACATTTTGTCATACAACAATTTAATAATCAAACAATTTTAACAATCACTCACTAAATTCTAAATAAGTTATAAAGATTAATTTTTATCAATTGATGCTTTTTACACAACTCCTTACTTAGTGCGCCTCTAACCAATTCGCCCCAGTATCCATCCCCACCAAAATAGGGACTTTTAAACCGGGCATTGCTTCCTTCATATTTTTTTCAATAATAGGCATTACTGTTTCTGTTTCTGATTTATGCATATCAAAAACCAATTCATCATGTACTTGTAGTATCATTTTGGTTTTGAAATTGCCATCCTTTAAAGCTTTTTGTACTTTAATCATCGCCATTTTTATCATATCCGCTGCTGTTCCTTGAATAGGCGTATTGACCGCATTTCGTTCTGCATGACTTCTAATCATACCATTCTTAGAATTAATATCTCTAAGGTGTCTTCTTCTGCCCATCAGCGTGGTAACGTATCCATCTTCTCTTGCCTTTTCTACGACTTTATCCATATAGGTTTTAAGTCCTTGATATCGAGCAAAATATTTTTTGATTAATTCACTGGCTTCTTTTCTCGGAATGTCTAATTGTTGGGATAAATTCGTTGCACCAGCACCGTAAATTATACTAAAATTAACCGTTTTAGCATTTCTTCTTTCGTCAGGTGTTACCTCCTCCAAGGTTTTATCATAGACTCTTGCCGCTGTTGCTTGGTGAATATCTTGTCCTTTTTGGAAGGCTTCTAGCATCGCTTCATCCCCACTTAATTCGGCAATTAACCGTAATTCTATTTGCGAATAATCCGCTGCTAATAAGATATAGTCTTCACTTCTAGGGATAAAGGCTTCTCTTACCTTTCTACCTTCGGGTGTCCGAATTGGAATATTCTGTAAGTTGGGATTATTCGAACTCAATCGACCAGTAGCAGTCAAGGCTTGATTAAACGAACTATGTACTCTACCCGTTCGAGGATTCACCATATTCGGCAAAGCATCTACATAAGTAGATTTTAGTTTAGAATAACTGCGGTATTTTAAAATCTTATTGACGATTTCAAAATCTGCCGCTAGTTCTGCTAACTTCTCTTCGCTGGTAGAATACTGCCCTGATTTTGTTTTCCGCCAACGGTAAGGTAATTCCATTTTTTCAAATAAAACTTGTCCTACCTGTTTAGGTGAAGAAATATTAAAGGGTGCACCCGCATCTTTATAAATTTCGGCTTGCGCTGCTTTAATCAAAACGTCCAATTCTTTAGAATAAGCTTCTAAGTATCCTACATCTAAATTGATTCCATTGTATTCTAAATCAACTAAGACTTTCATTAAAGGTTCTTCCATCTCACTATAGAGTTTTTCTAAACCTTCTTCTTTTAATTTTGGTCGAAAGTGTTCGCCTAGTTGTAAAGTAATATCCGCATCTTCCGCTGCATAATCCACTACTTTTTCAATTGGGACTTGGCGCATACTCATTTGATTTTTGCCTTTTTTGCCAATCAAAGTCGTAATGGAAACTGGCTGATATTTTAAATACGTTTCTGCCAGATAATCCATCCCATGTCGCATCTCTGGTTCAATCAAATAATGCGCTAACATGGTATCAAAAAACGTCCCTGCTACTTCAATATCATACCATTTTAAAACGATACAATCATATTTTAAATTCTGCCCTACTTTTTCAATTTTTTCATCCTCTAAAACAATCTTAAATTCTGCTACAATTGCTTTTGCCTCCGCATCATCTGCTGGAATAGGTACATAAAAAGCTTCACCAGATTTCATAGAAAAAGCAATGCCGACTAACTCTGCGCTATTAGCATCAATACTGGTTGTTTCTGTGTCAAAACAAAAAGATTTTTGTTGAGTTAATAAATCAATTAAGGCTTTTCGTTTTTCTGGGGTATCCGTTAATTTATAATCTTGTTCTGTATTTTCAATATTCTTTTCTGCGACCGAGTGTGCCGCAGGCGTGTTGACAAATCGTTTAGGAGCTGCACCAGCTGGCACATCTCCAAAAAGCGAACCCTGTTGCCCTGCTTGTGGAGCAGCCGTTTCGCCCAAAATAGATTTAGCTAAGGTTCTAAATTCTAATTCTTTAAAAATCTTAGATAAACGCTCTTTGTCAAATTCTTCAATAATATATCGTTCTGCATCAAATTGAATCGGCACATTTAAATCAATAGTTGCCAACTGTTTCGACAAACGCCCTTGTTCCGCAAACTGTATGACTTTTTCTTTTTGCTTCCCTTTTAATTGGTCCGTATTCGCTAAAAGTCCTTCCATAGAGTCAAACTTAGCTAATAACTTCACGGCAGTTTTAGCACCAATTCCTGGGATTCCAGGGATGTTATCTACTGCATCTCCTTGCAAACCCAAAACATCAATCACTTGGTCAACCCGCTTAATTTGCCATTTTTCTAAGACTTCTTTTTCTCCTAAAATTTCTACCGCATTGCCCATTCTAGCAGGCTTATACATGAATACTTTATCAGAAACTAGCTGAGCATAATCCTTATCGGGCGTGACCATAAATACCTCAAATCCTTCTTTTTCTGCTTGTTTTGCCAAAGTGCCAATTACATCATCTGCTTCGTACCCCTCTTTTGTAACCACAGGAATTCTAAATCCCTCAATAATTTCTCTGATATAAGGTAAGGCTATTGTAATATCTTCTGGTTGCGCTTCTCGATTGGCTTTATATTCAGGATACATCTCCGTTCTAAAAGTAGGGCCACTTAAATCAAAAGCCACTGCTATATGTGTTGGCTGCTGTTTGCGAATAACATCCCAAATAAAACGAGTCATTCCCGTAATGGCAGACGTATTTAATCCTTTAGAATTGATTAATGGGCGAGTAATAAAGGCATAATGTGCTCGATAAACTAAGGCGTGACCATCAAGTAAGAAGAGCTTTTTGTCAGACATGGTTGATACAGTTTAGGTAGTTCTCTTAGAAAGTCCAAAAGTAGGTATTTAATTGGTAGGAAATCTACTTCAAATAATGAAAATTAATTTTCTTGAATAGAAAATTATTAACTAAAGTCATTCAACGACAAAGAGTCAATACTTCTTTTTATTTAGAAAATTATCCTGCAGGTATTTATATTTTGCACAAAAAGGTAAAGAAATCAGGGGCTTTAGAATGAATAAAAAACGTACACAGATTTCTGTCGAATTATAATCCTAAGTAAATACCAAAACACTTTTTTCATGTATAAATTTTCTGTTACCCTATTTGCATTACTTCTTTTTATTAACAACCTAATTATTGCTCAAACTAACCCCAATCAGCCTAATATTTTATTAATCATAGCAGATGATTTAGGCGTCGATGCCTCCAATGGTTATCAGGATAGCGATGTACTGCCAAATACCCCAAATTTGGATGCACTTCGAGCTTCTGATTTGACTTTTAAAAATGCTTGGGCTTCCCCAGTATACACTCCAACTAGAGCCAATATTATGAGTGGTAAATATGGCATCAAAACAGGTGTTTTAGAAGTACCAGGCGTTTTAGAAACGGCCCATACTTCTGTATTTAAAGAAATAGCCACCCAAACTAATAGTGCTTACGCAGATGCTTTGATTGGCAAATGGCATTTATCGGTTGGGTAGCAGATGGATTTCCAATTTTATATCGGTTTGGTCCTGATGGAACAGGAGGATTAGCATTATTACTATTTTGGAACTAAAAGAGGGGAATAATCGGAGTCAGCATAAGGTGTTAATTCTGAAGGAGGATTAATAGGCTAATAAATATTATTCAATAAAAAAAGGGGTTGTTTACACGCCCCCTTTTTTTATTGAATAACATTTATTACAAAAAATCGTTTTTTACTTCATTCTAGTTTTTACAAATTCCAGCAACTCTGCATGGGCTTTCATCAACATCTCTCCAGCATCACTTAATTGGTTAAAATTGGAAACAACACATTGCAATCCTTTAGGCACGCCTTCCATGGATTTTAATTTAAACTCATGGCATACTTGAACACTTTCCATCACTTTCTTTAATTCAGCCGCTTGTTCTCGAAATTTATCTAAGACTACTTTATCTTCTGCCTTTAATTCATATTGATAATTGTTTCGAGCAGAACCAAGCGCAACGGGGCAACGCAAATCAGAAGTTGTCAAATCAATCACAGAAACCTTATAGAAATTGGATAAGTTCAGCAAATTACAAATTTTAGGTTCCGCCGTTCCTTTTTCATAAGAAGCAATATTACCTCGATTCAAACCTAATCGCTTAGCCAAATCATCTTGACTAATTGACAACTGTTTGCGAAGGTGGCGAATATTTGAGGACAACTTACTACCTACGGTCAATTTTGACACATCCATTTTTATCGTGAGTTTATGAAACTGTTATTTACAATATAAAGTGATTAAGGCCATTTTTGTTTACACCACACCTTAAAAACGCTCTCTAGTTGTATATTTGGAAACGTATTTAACAAATAAAGTTTTCAAATATATCTATAATGTTAAAAAAATTAACAGGATTAGTCAAGTTTTTGTTGTGAATAGTCGATAAAAAATTTATTTCCTGACAATAAGATGGACATTCTACTTGTAAAAATGTCTCAATCATAACATTTTGAATATTAATGTAGTTCATTTTTACACTAATACTTAGTGTTTGTGCGTTATTACATCAATAAAAGCAATAAAAAGTAAAAAATAATTGCAAAATATCTAAAATGGTATTAATTTTGTCAATATAATTTACAAAACACCCGATTTTAGAAAAATTAATAAATCCGACTTATTATGATAACCACGATTCAAAATCATTTAACCAGCGTAAATAATACTTTAAGAGCCTTTTCTTTAAAATTAACTGGAGATATGGCAGATGCAGAAGATTTGTACCAAGATACGGCTATGCGGATTATATCAAACGCTGATAAATTTCAAACAGGTACCAATTTCAAAGCATGGGCTGTAACCATCATGAGAAATGTGTTTATCAATAATTATAGAAAGAAGACTAGAAGAAGTATTATTTTAGACCAAACTAGTAATAACTATTATCTTAATTCTGGCAACGGAATGGAGCGTAATTCTGGCGAGACGAATATTGCTTATGGAGAACTTCTTAAAATGGTTAATAAATTACCGAATGAATTTAGAGTACCATTTTGGATGGCACATCAAGGCTATAAATATGATGAAATTGCGGAGAGATTAGAAGTACCTTTAGGTACAGTAAAGAGTAGAATTTTCTTTGCTAGAAAAAAATTACAACGCATGTACAAGGTAGCTCACGTAGAATTAGAAAGAGCTTAATACTGTAAGCAGAAGGGTTTTCTTATAAAAATGGAAAAACGCCCTTTTTGATAATTTTCAAAAGAGAATAACCCATAGTTTTAGTGTATAAAATATCATTATTGAGGCTAGTTTAATATTTAGTCGCTTTTCCTCTGTGCTAATTCGCTTAATAATTGGTGAAAATAATTTTATAAGAAAACCCTTCAGTAAGCAGTGAATCGTAGGCAGTTTGCAGTTGGTATTATTTTTAACGAATAATTGATTGCTAAAAATGAAGTCTACTTTTACGTAACTATTTAGATATGTTTACAACAATGTGGCAGTTGTAGGAGTAAAAATAAAGGGGCAGTAATAAACTTTGAGTTTATTGCTGCCCCTTTTTTCTTTCAAACTTTTAGGTCTGTTTATGTAAATTAAAACCGACCTGAAGGTCGGTAATTCGGTAAAGTTAAACGCCTTACTAGCAGTTAAGCGATTGCTCCTGTAGTTAAAATTTCTTTTGCCAACCAATCTCCAACATCAGAAGTACTATAAGCTTTTCCTCCTTCTGCAATATCTTCCGTTACTATTCCTGCTTGCAAAGAAGCATCAACTGCAGCTCTTACTGCTTTCGCCTCGTCTACTAAATCTAGCCCTAATTCTAATAATAATGCTGCTGATAAAATCGTACCTAATGGATTGGCAATATTTTTCCCAGCTGCTTGTGGATAAGAACCATGAACAGGTTCAAAAACACCCGTATGCGTACCAACAGAAGCAGAAGGTAATAAACCTAATGAACCAGTAATGACACTCGCCTCATCTGATAAAATGTCCCCAAACATATTGCCCGTTACCATTACATCAAAATCTTTTGGCCATTGGATAATTCGCATCGCTGCATTATCCACAAATAAAAATTCTAATTCAATGTCTGGATAATTTGGTGCCATCTCCTGTACTGTCTCTCTCCATAAACGAGAAGAAGCCAATACGTTGGCTTTATCTACTACTGTTAATTTTTTTCTTCTTTTTTGAGCATACTCAAAGCCTAAAGCGACAATTCTTTCAATTTCTGGTTTCGTATAATATAACGTATCAAAAGCGCCTGTTCTATCTTCTGAACGACCTTTTTGACCAAAATAAATACCGCCTGTTAATTCTCTAATCACGACAAAGTCAGCTCCGTCTACTAAGTCTTGTCTCAAAGGAGAACGATGAATTAAAGATTTAAAAGGACTGATTGGACGAATATTAGAAAATAAACCCAGCTGTTTTCTCATTCTCAATAATCCTTGTTCTGGACGAACAGTCGCCTTTGGGTCATTATCATACTTTGGGTCGCCAATAGCCCCAAACATAACTGCATCTGACTTCATACAGATTTCGTGTGTTTCTGGTGGATATGGATCACCTGTTTGGTCAATTGCCGTTGCACCTACAAGTGCAGGTGTATAGTTAAAAGTATGTCCAAATCTTTGGCTTACAGAATTTAAGACTTTTAATGCTTGGTCTACTACTTCTGGACCGATTCCGTCGCCAGCCAATACCGCTATGTTAAAATCCATTTTTTGTTAGTGATTGGTGATTAGTGATTAGTGATTGTGGTTAGGTGGTTACAATCAATTTAGTTTTACGTTGTCAAACACTTCGCTAATCGAAGGTTAAAAAATTAAGGCGCAAAAGTAAGGAATAATGGTAGGAATTGTATTGAATGATTAATTATTTTGTAATAAAAGCGAAGAAGTATTGCGTTTATTATAATGAATAAAGCATGAATTTAAGCTATCTCTTATTTTCGGTTTCCATTTTTATCAAATGTTTTATTCATATAATTCTCCGTACAAACAAAAGTGGTCAAAAGTATCGCCTTTGAAGTGATTATCAACAAGACAACATTTAAACCTTCTATTTTACTAGAAGAAACTTCTCCAAGCCCAATCAAATAATTTAATAATAGACCTAAGGGACGAGGAAAATAATAACCTACCAGCCTGACGGATTCTTTTTCCTTTTAGCTGCGTTAAAATTTTTCAACGTAGCGACGGCTATGCTGAAAAAATTTGCCTTGCTAAAAGAAAAAACAACCTCGTCATTTCTGGTAGGTTATTTATTGTCTCGTCCCTAATAAGAAAAAAACAATTGCACACATCACGAACATCTTTCCACTATAAGCATGAAGTTCTGTCCATGTATCCATATTTAATTTAGCTTTACTAATGGATAAATTAAAATCAGTTGACGTATCTAAATTCTTTGGTGGATTAAATATTAAATGGAGGCCTATTATCAAAGAAAGTCCATTTATCAATAAATGAGCCCATAAAAAATTATCAATACCTGAATCAATCATTTTAAAATACTATTTCCAATTGCACATTCTAAACAACGTTTTTTTGTACAATATTCATTTTTTAATTGTAGTAAAGCCTGTGTTTGATAAGCAGAATCAAGCTCAAGACCTAACGTCTTCCATTGTTCAATGATACTATTTTTTTCTGGTGCTAAGGCTTCTAAAAAACGTAAGGCTTTATCCCTATAAGCATCTATGGATTTGTGGGTGCCATATAAAAACAAAAATGGAACGATGGTATTGATGATTAATAAATGAATCGTGCTTTTCCCTAATCTTTTCTTTCTTTCTGCAGAAGGTTTATCAAAAACATAATGCGTTAACCAATATTCAGAAAGGGAAACTTTGAATAACTTTTCAATAGCTTTTATACTTTCAGCTTCTAGTATTTTTGAAAAAAGGTGGGTCGATTGAAAAATAAGGGTGGCAAATTGGGCAATCCGAATAGAGGGAAAATTAGCTGGACGCAAACGCATAAATCGCCAACTCTCTTTTTTGATAGGCTGTAAATTATATTTTTTTTGTAAAAATTGATATTCTTTTTGTAATGCTTTTGGATAATCATCAGCAAAATCTGCTGCTAATAAACCTGCTTGCCCAAAAAGCAAAGCTTCTATTTGAAAGAGATTATTTTTATGTTTAGCAAATAAATTTAATGGAGTCGATTGCGCCAATAATTCAAAAGGTTCCGCATTAATTTTTACCCCAAAATTTTTAGCTAATAACTCATAAAAAACCGATTCCCAAGCATTATGACTATCAACTAAGCGTTCCGCAATAGGTATTGTTTTTTGTTCTAATCGTTCTACTAGTAATCTATCCAGCCATAAATTCTTTGTAATAGTTGAGACAGCATAAAAATGATGCTGGCAAGGAATCCAATATTCGTTATGTACTATTTTTTGATAGGTTTTAATAATTTTAGGCGGGATTCTTTTACGTAATTCTAAACAAGGAATGCGTTCGCCTGTACTTCTATAAATGGGTTTGTCTTCCTCTAAAACAACATGTAAAATAACATTATCATAAGCACTATCTTCTTGATGTTTATGGGCTATCCATTGAGAAGCATTGACATGTATTTCGACATTACCTGCCCATAATGTTTCCCCAATTTGAATTTTTGCTTCTAAAAAATCAGGTCCAGCATGGTGGTTATGTTTGCCAAAATGACTTATTTGTAAAGCTTCACCTTCTGTAGATATTAAATTATCTAGGTGAAAACGCTTGGTGCGCCACAAGTAGTGTAGGAAGTCTTCTCTCATAGTTTTTGTTTATTGGTTCGTCTAAATGCTTATTACATTTACCGAAAGTACTAATTTTTAAGCAAATTAAAAAAAGAAATCCTTGATTTCGCATTGGAAACCAAGGATTTCTTTTATTCTTATATTTTAATAAAACTATAAGCCTATTGAGTAACCTTATATTATTAATTGCCACTAGGGTAAATAATAAAGTTGAAAAATTTATTAGGATTATCTGGATGTTTTAGAATCGTATTAAATAATATTTGGCTACACCTTGATTTATGCTTTGTTTTCAAAAGATTATTCTAAACTGATAATAGCTGTTATATAAGTTGACATATTCCTTATTTTTATATATCTTTGACTGGCATTTATGAATAATAACCTTTATTATTAATTGCTCCTCCCTTATTCCGATTTAAACTACCCATTTTCCCTGATTTAAAGTATAATTTACCTAACCTAGTGTAAGAAACCTTGTAATTCATCATTTGAATTACCAATTCTTTTAAAATCATTTCAGCCCTATAATAAATAGTCTTTTATATTTTGACTTTATTATAATCCTTTGATAAGTTGACATTTATAGTAGTTTACCTACAAATGGGTAAAACTATATAAGGTCATCACTAAAAGTCAAAATAATTTATTAGAGGGATTTCTCAAATAAGTAGTACCCAATAAAAAATTAGGGTAGTTTGGCATTGCTCAAACTGCCCTTTTTATTTCTGGTTTTCTGACAAATCTCTTGGAAAATCAGCTCATCCGACGACGCAGTCATCGGACGATTAAAATCTCATTTCACGGGATTTGTTAAAGCACCTTATTTCTTTTCTAACCTAACTCTAGGGTCAGCAATTATATATAAAATATCTGCAATTAATAAACCTATCATTGTTAAAATAGCTGCAATCATTAAAATAGCATAGACGACTGGCCAGTCTTGATTTTGAATAGAACCTAATAATAACCAGCCCATTCCTTCGATGTTAAAAATTAGTTCTATAATGACACTACCTGCAAATGCATGAGGAAGTACGGAACCCAAAATGGTAATCAATGGGAATAAGGAATTTCTAAAAGCATGTTTCCAAATGACTGCTTTTTCTGATAACCCTTTAGCTTTAGCGGTACGAATATAATCTTGCTGCAAAGTATTCAACATGCTACTCCGCATCTGTCTGGTCATAAACGCTAACGAACCATAGGTCGCACAAAAAATAGGTAAAATAAGTTTAGCGGCATTTTCCCAAGTCATTTCATTTCCATTCAAAAAAGTAGATGGAAACCACTTCATCCCATATTCTGGGGTAGTGAAAAAATTAACTAACATAGTGCCTATCCAAAAAACAGGTAGGGAATAAAATAATAGTAAGCTAGTCGTGATAATTTTATCAAATTTAGAATCTCGATAAACTGCTGTATAAATACCTAGTGGAATGGCAATTAAATAAGCCAGAATAATAGCAGGAATATTAATGTATAAAGTCCAAGGTAAACGATATTTTATTTTATCTACTACGGGATTATAATCTCGACGAGAAATACCAAAATTACCACTTAAAAAATTCGTTATCCAAAAGTGATATTGATTATTCATACCGTACCAATTGATACTTGGTATTAGCAATTTATTAGGCGTTGCTTTCTCTTTAATTGTTTGATAAGCGGTTATTAACGCTAATGCTGGAGATTTCAATGCTAATAAAGCGCTATCTTGAGTAACGGCAGTAATTTTATCTAATTGACTGTTGATAACAGGGTCTTTGGGAGAAACAAATAATAAAGTATTTGCTTTTTGTAATTTTGCGATTCCTTTTCTATTGTATGGATTGAGTTTAGTAGCATTTACTTGGGTATCGAATGCTTGTAGTGCCTCTTTATATTGACTAATTTCTGCCCAATTGCCATATTGACCAACTAATTGATGCAGAGCATTTCGGCGTTCTTCTCGAAAAACTTTATAGAGTGTATCTGAATGAGCAGTGGTAGAAAGGGTAAAATAAAAAACAGGCTTATCGTAACCTTTTTGACGCGCTTCTTGCTTACAATCTTCTATATCGACCTCACCATAAGTTACTTGTTTACATTGGTAAAACTCTCCAGCTGCTTTACTTAAAAAGAAGATGATAAGTGAGACTATTAAAAAAGTAGGTATAAAATAGAGTATTCTTTTAAGAATATATTGTAGCATAGCAATAGGTGGTTTTTAGTAACACCGAATTCAAAAGTCGCCAAAATTACCCGTCAATTTTATTTTGACTAACCACTAGTGGTTTAAAACGTTAAAGAAACTGACTCAGTTTCTTTTTAATATTTTCGGGTACCGGAATAGCTTTCCGTTTCGTTTTATCAAATAAAACTGTTTTAGCTATCATCGAACCCGATATTTCATGCGTTGCGCCATCTTTTAGCAGATGAAAGAAAGTCATTACTTTATTATCAAGTGCGGTTACGGTAGATTCTATATATAAAATATCATCCTCAAAAACTTCTTTTTGGTATTTAACGACTTGTTCTACCACTGCAATACCTAAGTTATGCTCCTGCATGAATTTTTTGGTAATTCCTGACTCTATGAAGAAATTACGACCTGCTAATTCGTATTTATTGATGTAATACATCACATTCATGTGTCCATTAGAATCACATTCCCATGTAGCCACTGCACCTTTATACGTTAATATCTTTTTCTTTGCCATAAGTTTTTAGGCGCTTACACAAAATTTAAAACCAACAAATTGTCGATATTTTAAAATGTCGATAACCGTTAATCTCAAATTTAACCTCAGATTCCCGCCGAAGGTGGTTTAAAATTGAAAATTTGAAATTGAAAATTGAAAATT
>JBGCFJ010000866.1:0-7850 GCA_045106885.1 Saprospiraceae bacterium | reverse complement strand
ATACTTTCCGTCAATTAAGTAAAAGCTCGATTGAAACCATAGCGGCCATTTTACAAAAGGCTGGTAAACGATACCAAATGCATAATCCTGCAACTTGGCCAGAACAGGCTGGAATGGCAGCAGATGGCCGTTGGGAAGACTTGAAAAAATGGCAAGATGAATTGGACGGAGGGAGATAGTAATTTTCAATTTATTAATTTATAATTTTCAATTTTCAAATTGTCGCTGCTTTGGATAGAAAACTGTTTGCGGTGAATCATTCGTAAACTTTCCAGAAGCAGCCTTAAATAATAAATATCATGGCTTTTATAATTAAACAGAGAGTTATTAATTCAGTTATTCCTGATAATGATGATAACGGATTACAGGACACTATCAAAGTATTTAAGAAAGGAACAGTCAGTAGCCTCTCTGTCCGAGTTAATATTACGCATTCTTATAGCGGTGACTTAGAAATAAGTTTGACTGCTCCTTCTGGAAAATCTGCTGTATTACATGCTAGAGCTGGAGGCAGTAAAGATAATATTGAATTAGTCTTTGATGGAGATGCAGTGAGTGACTTTGTAGGAGAAAAAGCGAAAGGCAAATGGACGCTAACAACGAAAGATTTTGCACCAAGAGATGAAGGGACTTTGAATAATTGGAGCCTTAGAATAGATTGTACAGATAAATCTTCTGAAATCTATATTCCAGAAGGAGAAGGTAAATCATTAATAAGCAAACAAACTTGTACGGAGGCAGGAACGATTAAAGGTATCGAAGCTTCTATAGATATTGAGCATAGTTATGTTGGTGATTTAGTGGTTACTTTAAAAGGTCCAGATGCTTCTGTTATATTGCATGATAGAGAATCTGGTAGTAAAAAGAACTTGAAGAAAAGCTATAAAAAAGCTTTGTCCGCTTTTATTGGCACGAAAGCGAAAGGAGAGTGGGTTTTAGAGGTTGCAGATTATGCACCTAGAGATTCAGGTCGAATTAAAAGTTGGAATGTTGATTTGAGTTTATAATGACGGTATACGGTTAATGGTTGACGGTACACGAAGCAAAAAAAGCTCTATTTACCGTCAACCATAAAACTGTTAGTTACTGTTGTTGTTGTAATCGCTAATTGTTCACTGCCTACTTTTATTATTCCTTACGATTGCAAACTGCCGACTGCCACTGCCGACTGCCTACTTTTATTATTCCTTACGATTGCAAACTGCCGACTGCCATTGCCGACTGCCTACTGCCACTGCTGACTGCCTACTTTTGATTGATTTGCTCTTCTACAAAACTTGCCCATTTTTCCAAATTTTGCTGGTTTTTTCTAGCAAAAGCTCGACTTTTCCTCGCAGGAATACCATAATCAGCTTCTATTTTTTTAAAAACAGAATTAGCAATTACTGGATTTGATAAAGCCTTCGCTGCATTCTCTGCATTAATGATTTTGCTGGCATCAATCCCCAATTCTTCAAAAGTTATTTTTACTGATTTATAGGTTTTATAAGATTCGGTAATCGTAGATAACCAATCAGAAGAAGGACTTGCTGCTACGGCTTTACCATATTTATTTTTTAGATAGTTTTCTTCGTCTTTGGCTACTTTTAAGCTATTCCAGTTAAAGCCTACGTTTTTTCCTTCTTTTTTGGCATTCGCTCGATTTTCTGCAAAATAATTGGCCAATTCTTTTAATTCTTTGGATCGTTCCTGTGTGCGAATGACTTCTTTTTTGGACACTTCTTGCGCATCCGTTATTTCTGTATGTTCTACCGTTTCCACCGCATGTATTCCATTATTTTGTAATAAAACAACAGCTAATAATCCTATTGCAACGGATAATAAAAACCATTCAAATTTAGAGAGAATCTTTTTTTCTTGTTCAGACATGATGGATTTAAATTTCTTGAATAATAGAAAATATATTGTTTGATAATATAGAATTTTTATTGAAAAAATTGTATTTTTAAGAAATGGGTAGTTTGTTAAAATTCTGAATATTCGAAAAATACATGAATCTAGAAACTACAAAATTAAAGATAATTAAAGCAATTGCCGAATCAGAAAGGGAGATTCTAATTAATCAAATACTTTCTTTATTGCCGCAATTTAAACAAAACTATATACAACCTATTGAGGATGTCTTAGCTATTGCCAAAGAACCAATTCCTAATTATATCTCTTTAGATACTTTAAAAAAAGAGCAAGGATATAGTATTAAAAAAATGAACCTTTTTTATACTAACCTAGATAGAAGTATTTGGGGCAGAGAGTCGTTTAGAGGAGGTGTTAAGAGAAATTGGGGAGATAAAAGGAAGCAACAGCTTTTAGATGCTATTACGGAATACATTATACATCCAATTAAAATGCAACCAATTTTTGATAATTATGCAGAGATTGATGCTTATAGCCAAAGTAAATTAGTCAACAAACCGCTACTAAAAGGAGTAGCGGCTAGAAATATGGGGAAAAATGATTTATGGTTAGCTGCTACTTCTTATGCTATTAATGCTAAATTGGTTACTACTGACAAAGACTTTGACCACCTCAATCATTCATTTTTAGAAATAGATAGAATGAATCTTTCTCCTTTTATCTAAAAATCCACCTTCAACCGCAAATTAATCCGCCGAGAACTCAAAAAGTTAGGTACAGCATATTGCTGAGAAAAAACCGTTTTTATCCAAGTATTAGATGCTACATTCTGCACATCCATCAAATTAAATACTTCCAAACTTAGCCATGCTTTCTCTGTAAATCTCAAGAAATGTTTTGGTTTTTTAGCAATATTCTTTTTGTCCCAAAGTCCTACCGAAAAACCTAAATCTACTCGGTGATAAGGACGATAGCGATACGTATTTCTAAAGACTTCGTTATTGCCTCTCAAGCCATAAGGCAAACCTGTTCCAACGGTAAAATTTAAATGCATTTTAAAATTCTCTCGCCCTGGTAAATAATCTTGAAAGAACATCGCTAAAGTTAAAAATTGGTCAGTAGGTCTTGGGGCATCGCTCACATTTTGTCCTTCTGCATCTCCAATTTCTCTAACTTGATGCTGAACACCGTCCAAACTTTCTCTAGCTCTCAATAAAGATACATTAATCCAAGATTCTGCCCCTTTGACAAATTCTCCATTAATCCGCATATCCAAACCTGCGACGTAACCTGTGGCATCATTTTCTCCAGAATATCGAATTCGTACATTATCGACTTCATAAGACACCACATCCCATAATTTCTTATAATAAGCTTCTACAATCAGTCGGAAAGGTTTTTTACTTACCTTTTTCATATAGAAATCGTTCGTAAAACCACCAACTATATGCAAAGATTTTTGAGATTTTAAATCCCTATTAATCGACCCATCTATTCTTCTTAATTCTCGATAAAAAGGAGATTGATAATATAAACCAGCGGCTAACCGATAAGAAATGTCTTTTTTACGGTCTAATGGTTTAAATAAAAATTGTATCCTTGGGGTCACAAAAAATTCCTTATTCAAATCCCAATAAGCAGTTCTTAAACCTGCCGTAATTTGCATTTCTTTATTGCCTTCTTCTCTAATTGTATAGGTATTTTGAAAAGAAGCGGTTAAACGATTAGAAGCCAAATCATTTTCTGTTTTTAAAACATTGGCAACTTGTACCGAATTAGGGTCGAAGGGTAGGGAATAGCCCGCAGAATCCAATCGTTCCCATTCATTTAATTTGTCACTAATCGTTTCTCGTTGGTACCGAGCACTCCATTGTAAAAAATGACTGACTGTTTTGGAAGCATTTGGGTCGGTTAATTGATATTCTATCCCGCCTTTATGTTGAATATTAGAGACATTAGAAGTCAAGGAATTTCGGACAAATTGATGCTGCGTTCCTGTTCCTAAAGTGTTCACGACTTCGCCAAAATTATCGCTGCTAATATCTGTATTGATTTCGCCTAAGCGATAAAAACCCAAAATATCAAATCGTTCATTCTCATTACTTTGATAAGAAGAAGCCAATAATTTTAAATAAATTGGATTTTTTTGTCTATCAGGTAAATAGGTTAAAGAAACGCCCCCCATACCCGTCGTAAAATCATCTACTTCTTGTCCTTCAAAAACGGAGAATAATTCTAAAGTAAAGTCAATTAATCCTAAAGCAGTACTTCGCTCGGTGGGAATGAAATTATATTCACTACGATTATAATTGCCAATAATGCCTAATTGTAAATCCCGACTAATATCATAAGTAATATAAGCTTGAATATCTCCAAAATTAGGCGTGTATTCACCCTTGGTGTCCAAACTTCCTAGTAAATACCGAGTTGTTTTATAACGAGCGCCTACTAAATACCTCAATTTTCGATAATCATCTTTGCCAACACCCGTACTTCCTTCAATATGCGCCGAACCACCTAAAAAACTTGCGCCTATGGAAGCTTTAAATTCCTCTGGTCGCTTATATTGCACATCTAATACCGAGGATAATTTATCGCCATATTTAGCTTGAAAACCACCTGAAGAGAAAGATAAATTACTAATTAAATCAATATTGGGAAAGGTTAATCCTTCTTGCTGCCCAGAACGAATTAACTGTGGTCGATAAATTTCAAAATCATTGACATACACCAAATTCTCATCGTAATTTCCTCCCCGTACATTATATTGCGAACTCAATTCTCCCCCCGTTCCACTACTTGTTCCTAAAGCAATTGAAGGTAAGACACTTTCCAAGTTACCTGTAGTGGTTGGTAATAATTTTAATTCTGTCACTTCTTCTCGAACGATGCCCGCTTCTTCAATTTTACTCTCCGTTACAATAACCTCCAAATCCGAAGTCGTAGAAACCATCGAAACATCTAATTTCTTAGATTTTCCAGTACTAATCCCTGTGATTTTTACGGAAGTTGGTTTATACCCAATTCTAGAAAATGCAATAGTGAAAGGCTGATTGGAAGGCACTTTGATTCGATAAGCACCAGATAAATTGGTTTCTACCGCAAAATTGGTGTCTTCTATATAAACCGTAACTATATCAATCTTCTCTCCAGAATCGGCATCTTTAATCGTTCCGTAAACAGAAGCGTCTCTGTCTTGAGCGAAAAGTGTAATAGTCGAACATAAAATTAAAAAGGTATAAATATATTTCATTAATACGTTGATTAGCTACTAAATACGTTGTGCTTGATTTTACTCTTTCTAGAAAGGGTAGTTACATCTATTATTAACTTAATTTTAAGGAATTTATTGGTCGGTTGGCGGATATATTATTTTTATAAAAAAACACGGGTATATCTAGTTTCGTTCCTTAGATCATATACAAATCTTCTCCAATATTCTTCATTCGTTTAATCGTATCTATAGGGTCTTTTGCTTTAAATACTGCACTTCCAGCGACTAGAACGGTTGCGCCTGCTTTCAGTAATGCCTCTGCATTTTGTAACCCAACGCCACCATCAATTTCAATATGTGCCTGTGTATTTTTTTCAATCAACATCTGCTTCAATTGTCGCACTTTCGGAATGGTATTATAAATAAATTTTTGCCCACCAAACCCTGGATTAACGGACATCAAACAAAACAAATCCGCATCTTCCAATACATTTTCTAATAAATGAACAGGCGTATGTGGATTTAAAGCCACCCCAGCCTTAGCCCCTGTATCTTTAATCTGCTGAATGGTTCGATGCAAATGTGGACAAGCTTCATAATGTACCGTAATGACATCTGCCCCTGCCTCGGCAAACTGCTCAATATATTTTTCAGGTTCAACAATCATTAAATGGACATCAATCGGCTTCGTACAAACACTTTTACAAGCTTTCAATAAAGGAAATCCAAAAGAAATATTCGGTACAAATTTGCCATCCATTACATCAAAGTGTAACCAATCGGCTTGACTATTATTGACTAACTCTAGGTCTGGTGTCAAATTGGCGAAATTGGCGGCTAATAAAGATGGAGCTATAAGGTGATTCATTATTTTAGAGGTATAAAGGTTTAGAGATATAAAGGTTTAGAGATATAAAGGTATAAAGGTATAAAGGTATAAAGGTTTAGAGATATAAAGGTGTAAAGGTTTAGAGGAGGGGGCATTTAGTTAAATAGGAATAAATAATGAAATTATAAGCCATTTAAGGTTATTAACAATATTGTAACCACCTCGTTTTTCAATCATTTTATATAATCCACTACTTATTTTCATAGCTTTAATTTCTAATTTTTCAAGTTCGGGTTTTTCAATATATCCAATTCGATGGGCAATATGTAATTGAGTAATGACTTCTGCGCAAGAACCTTTTGCTATTTTAAAGAAATAAGCACTTTGCCTATTTGATCCTCTTTCATCTCCTTCTGAAATATTCGAAGAAATGGAGACTACTGCTCTTTGAATTTGATTTCTCAAACCATAGTCTTTAGCAAATTCTCCATTTTTACTAATTGTATAGATGTCAGCAGCTAAATTAACACCTTCTTTCCATACCCATAAATCTTTAAAATTTCCCATAGTTTTGTTTTTAGTTTTTATAAAATAATTAATTGGATTTCTATTTTGTCAATACGTCCCCCCTCTAAACCTCTAAACCTCTAAACCTCTATACCTCTACACCTATATACCTCTACACCTCTAAACCTCTACATCTCTAAACCTCTACACCTCTACACCTCTATTTCACCCTATCCACAATAGCAATAGTCCCATTCCCACTCAAAGCCAATCGAGTAATATTTTTCACCCCGAAATACCGAAAATCGGCAATCTCCTTCCAATCTTGGTCGATGTACTTATTAAACTTGTACAATTTGCTACCGTTGCCCATAAGGAAAGTACCATCATCTAAATAGAGAAAATCTTCACTATTGGGTAAGGTCTTGACAATCTCTTTAGACCGATAAGTGTAGGTATCCATTTCTTTTAATAGCCAATTATTAGGACCAAGTTTATGGATGAAAGCTAAATTATCGCCAGGCAAGCGTTGCATGCCTCGACCGATATTCTCCATTAATTCAATGGTCGAACCCGTTAAGGTATTCGCTAAAACAAGGGTCGTCGGTTGACCAATTACAAAAAGGGCTGCTTTATAAGGACTAATCCAATGATGATAGCCAACGCCTGTGATTTGTTTAAAAGCAGGTTCGCCCATCGTACTTCGGTCTATGGGAAACTTCCAAAGTCGTTGGGTATTTTGTCCATCTGCTTCTACGCACACCGCAGAAAATTCATTTCTATCAGGCATAATTGTGGGCGAATATTCCCCTTCTACCGTAGCGGTAATTTGGGTCAATTCATTATTGTCCAAATTCAAAGAAAAAATATCTGTTTGGTCAGTATTGGGAAATTGAACGGTCAGGTATAATTCGTTTTCTTGGAAAAAATGAGGCTGATTATTATAACCATTCATGTTAAAACTGGTCAGAAACCGAGGATTACTAAAGTTGTAGGTGGTATCTGTTAACTTTTTCATCGAAAAGGCATAAACATCCGTAACGGGAATATCTTGCGCATTTAAACTAGAAAAAAAGAGGGAAATTAAACTCAGAATTAAGGAAAAACGCTGCATATTTATAGGTTGTGGTCATCAAACAAATAGAGCGTAAAGGTAAGAAAATATTGGTTATTTAAGAGAAAAGTTGAGGGTTGCTAAGAAATATAGCTATATCGAATGGCTATCTAAGTAAAAGGGGGAGATAATGGACAGTAAAAATGGGGTTTTTAAAAATCTCATTTTTACTGTCCATTACCCCCCCTTTTGGCAGGGGTGATTGGTTCTATTAATTTTCGAATCATGCTGGTGAGGACTTGCAGTCCGCAACCTATATTAGCTCGCCTCTGGCGAGTATTAGTACCTAAAACGCTCGCCAGAGGCGAGCAGTATAGAGGTTGCGGACAAAA
>JBGCFJ010000865.1:0-2866 GCA_045106885.1 Saprospiraceae bacterium | reverse complement strand
CGGGTTGTATTTGGATGAATTTTGAAGTTGTACTAGGCAAAAAACGCAGACATAGCCTTTGCTATGGCGAGTATTTTTAACGACGTACAGCTTTAAAAGTCGCCAAATTACCCGACAATATTAACTGGACTGACTACTTAGCCATCGTCATTAAAATAACTGAAGCTACAATCAAAAGACCACCAACTATTTGCCAAGTACTTAATGCTTCCCCTAGAAAGATAAAAGCAGTAATGGTTGCAAAAATAGGTTCTAGGGTAGAGGTAACGGTTAATCGAATGGGGTCTAATTTTTTTAACGCCATAAAGAATAAACCGAAAGGAATAAGGGTGCCTATAATAGCAATTGCCATAATGCCTGCCCAGACGGACCAACTTAATCCCTGACCCACTAAATTGAAGGGTGGGTTAACAATATTCCAGAATAAGGTAGCGAATAAAACAACATAGAAAAAGACGGTCCAGGTTGGATATTTTTTTAAGCCTTTTTCTCCGTAAAGGGTGTAAAACGCAAAGACTACCGCAGAGAAGATAGCCACTAAAATACCATTCCAGTTTAAATCTGTCCATTTTACATGGTAAGCACCAACCACTAAATAGCAGCCTATTAGTGCCAATGAAATAGCAAGAATGGTATTTCGATTGATTTTTTTCCCTAAAAAGAAGGCACTATATAGGACTATCATAGAAGGCGCAGTATATTGTAAAGCGATGGCAACCCCCACATCAATTTTACTAATGGCATAAAAATAAGTGTATTGTACCAAAGCAAATCCTCCGATGCCTAAGAGGATAAAATACCCAATATCTTGTTTAGATATTTTTAATAAATCCCTTTTAAATCCAATAAAAATAAAAGCTAGAATAAGGAAAGAATAAGTAACTCTAGCTTGTACTAAATCTTCTGGAGTAATACCTGAATTAAATAGATATTTAGCAATGGGGGCAGCCAATGCCCAAAGTATGGTTGCTGTAATAATTAGTAAGAATCCTTTTTTGGCCTCTTTATTCATTGCTTATGGTATTTGCTGATTGCTAGTTTGAAAGATTTCCGTCTTTTTCGATTGCAATTATCGCAAATTCTCCTAGAAAGCGATAAAAATAAACTAGAATTGTCTGCCTTTTATTTACCTTTAAGCCGATGTCTAAACAAAACGAAATACCGAATACTGCCACTACCTTATTTTCAGAGAAATACAAATGGTATGTACTAATGATGCTCACCATTGTTGGTGCTTTGAGTTTCTTTGACCGCCAATTAGTGGTCATTTTACAAGAACCGATTAAGGAAGAACTAAATTTATCAGATACCCAATTGGGCTTATTGACAGGTTTGGCTTTTGCTATTTTTTATTGTTTGGTCGGTATTCCGATTGCTAGGTATGCCGATAGGAATAATCGACGAAATGTAGTGGGGATTTCTTTAGCTATTTGGAGTTTTATGACTGCTATTACAGGACTGGTTGGTAGTTTTACACAAATGTTGTTGGTTAGAATTGGCGTTGGGGTAGGAGAGGCTGGTGGTACGCCTTCCTCGCAGGCAATGATTTCTGATTATTTTCCCAAAAATAAACGAGCAACTGCTTTTGCTATTTATGCTACAAGTGTTTATATCGGCTTATTTTTAGGATTTTCTATCGGTGGATTATTAGAGGCTTCTTTTGGTTGGCGAAATGCCTTTATGTTTTTAGGTCTTCCCGGAATCATCTTTTCGATTTTCTTTTTATTGGGGGTAAAAGAACCACCAAAAGGCTATGCCGATGGAGGTGTTATAGAAAAGGAACAGCAAGATTTTAAAGCAGCTATGGCGGTTTTATTGTCAAAAAAAACCTATAAATATATTTTGGCAGCTAGTGCTTTGCATTCCTTTGTAGGCTATGGTTTTGCCAATTGGATTCCTTCTTTTTTTATTAGAGTGCATGGTATGACGGTGCTAGAAGTAGGCTTTTGGTTAGCAGTATCTATTGGTATTGGTGGCGGAATTGGTGCTTTTTCAGGTGGATTTATTGTCGATAAATTAGTTAAGCGAGACCGTCGTTGGTATTTATGGATTGGCATTGTGGCGATTATTCTAACGATTCCATTTTCTTTATTTACGCTTTTTACCAGCAATAAAACAGCCGCTGCTATCTGTTATTTTATCCCGAATGTACTTTTCTCCTTAAACATGGGCGCTATTTTAGCGGTTACGCAAGGAGTCGTAAGTGCCAAAATGCGAGCTTTGTCAAGTGCTGTTTATTATTTTGTACTTAATTTGATTGGCATGGGCTTAGGGCCTCTAGCCGTTGGCTTCTTAAGCGATTATTTAACGCCCACTTATGGCGACTATTCTTTGCGATATGCTTTATTTATCGTTTCCAATTTCTACCTGATTTGCATTTATTTTTATTGGAAAGCAGGAGAATCTGTAGACGCAGAAATGATTAACTAATAATGAATAAGTACCAATTTATAATTAGATTAAAATTTCAGGGAGGCTATTTTTTCGGTAGTTTTCTTCAAAAAATCAAGTCATAGCACCGCTACGGGTTTATTTTTTGAGGGAAAATAACGGAAAAAGAGTCCGCTGAAAATTAATAGTAATTGTGTGTTGGTACTTATCTATTCAACTTGACAAATTCATCATTCATCGTTCATCATTCCTACTATGTTTTATTAAAAAAGACCCCGATAAATGCACTGTATTGTTCAGCGGTCATTAAAGTTGCCCACTCAGATGGATTACCTGCCTTAATTTTAACTAACCATCCTTTATCATAAGGAGTCTCATTTAACCATATTGGATTATTGGTTAATTGTTGATTGATAGCGATGATTTCTCCACTTAAAGGCATACTTATGTCATTTGCGGCTTTATTAGATTCTAT
>JBGCFJ010000864.1:0-5398 GCA_045106885.1 Saprospiraceae bacterium | reverse complement strand
TATTACAATCTTTGCATTGTTCAATCACAATGATGTTTTCAACTGCGGTGCAGCTATAAGATCGGTGACAGATTGGGCACATTATAATCATGGTTATACGTCTAATATTCTAAATACCCCAGTCCAAGACCCAGCAGCTTATCGAAAGAGTTCTCCACTTTATTTTGCGGATAATTTCGATAATGGAAAATTAGTCATGTTACATGGGATGGTAGATACGAATGTGCAGTTTCAAGACGTTGTTAGGCTTTCCCAAAGATTAATTGAATTGGGAAAGAAAAATTGGGACGTCGCTATTTTCCCTATGGAAGGTCATGGTTTTGTGCAGTCCAGCAGTTGGGCAGACGAATACCGACGAATTTTTGAACTTTTTGAAGAAAGGCTGAAAGGCAAATAGGCGAAAAGGTGGAGCGGTAAAAGGCCTCTCTGCCTCTCCGCCTTTCCGCCCTTCCGCCTATAAACCTTATATATATGCCAGCTTGGTTAGTCGCTATTTTTGAGATTATAAAATTTACTATTCCTGCCTTAATTATGTTTTGGGCAGTCCAAAGTCTATTTAAGCAGTTTTTGCAAGGACAACAGCAAATGCGCTTAATGGAAATAAAACAACAACAATCGGGCACAACTTTACCCTTACGTTTGCAGGCTTATGAACGATTGTCTCTATTCTGTGAGCGTATTACTATCCCTAATTTAGTGATGCGTTTAAGAACGGAAGGTATGCAATCAGGTGCTTTGCGAGTTGCCTTAATGATGGCCATTCAACAAGAATTTGAGCATAATCTAACGCAACAAGTATATGTTTCTGAGCAACTTTGGGAAATCATTAAGTTATCTCGAATGGATACGGTGAATGTAGTGACTTCTATCGCTGAGGGCATTGACCCAAAATCTGATGCCAATGAGTTGATAAAAGCGCTTTTTACAGCCATTGAAACTAGAGAAGGTTCTCCATTGTTGACCGCACAAGCAGCGATAAAGAAAGAAGCAGGCTTACTATTTGGTTAGTAAAATAAACGGTAATTATGCGGCAAAGGGCTTAGCGCATGGAGCGAAGGCGTAAAAAACAGTATAAGGAAGGGCAACAACAGCTACTGTTGTTACCCACCTATCCGCTCTCAAACGAATTATATCTTAAAATTTATTTTTCGATAACAAGCTGTCTAATTAGAAGCAATAAAATTGCATTCTAGTAGATTATTTTTTTCGTTTCTCATAGCATTGTTAAAGGAATGATAGATAGTCAGATTGAAAATTGATAATCACGTGTCGGACACCTCCAAAGGTGTCCGACACGTTCGACTACCATTTATCAGTTTTTTATCTGACGCTCTAGATTAGCGTAAATACTTGAAACATAATTATTTATTCATAAATAAAAAAAAGGATTCAAGAAAAACGCTTATCCCGTACTGTAAAAATAAATAAAAGTTATAATATTTAATGTATGTACATCTTTTTTCTTAAAAAAATAGTAGTTCCTTACTATTTTCTTATTATTTCATTCTCTAACCAACCTTCTTTCAATTTCGTTTGACGGATAATCCAAGTATCACAGTGTCTCATTCCCTTTAGCTCGTGTTTTATTTAAAAGTTGATTTAATAATGCCACTTCAGATTTTGATAAATTTCCTAACTGAAATTCTGTAACATTTTCAAGCGCTAAAGCCGCTTTTTGAAATACAGCTAATCCTTTTTTAGTAATGGAGATTTCCACCTTTCTACGATCTTTAAGTGCGCTAGTTCTTTTCACTAATCCTTTTGTATTTAATTTATCGACCAATCTAGATACATTAGATGTTTCATCCAACATTTGTTCAGCTAAAGGCTTCACTGTAGACGATTCAGGATATTGATTATTCAGAACATCTAAAATATTAAATTGCTGTAAAGAAATATTAAAAGGTCGAAGCGTTTGGGTCTTCATTTTAAGTATAAAAGAAGAAGTGTACAAAATATTGATACAGGCGTTGGTGTAGTCACTTTTGAATTCTTTAAGCGCTATTTTTTTTGATTCTCTCATAAGTGTACAACTATTATTTAGTTGGGTAAAGCGTACGGTAACGTACTAATTTAATGATTCTATAGTTCGCCTATTAAATTAAAAGGCGATAAAAATATATAATTTTAGGACAATTTCCATTCCGTTTTAACAAGCATACAAGTTATTCCCACTTAAATTAAAACTTTAATGCGACATTTTGAGATGCACCCTTTTTGAAAACGCCAAACTCCATTTCCCGCACGAAGCATGAAGCAGTGTAAACTTCTGAACCCGAAGGAACGGGCTGCCGATTGCGTGACTCAGTAAAAAGTGTATGGTTTCAAAAATTATTTCATTGAATTATGTTCTAAAAAATAATCGGTCATTAAATTATACAAATGCTTAGAAGTATTTTCACCTTCATAAATACCATGTGACCGATTAGGATAAGCCATCATCTGAAACGATTTGTTATGTTTAATCAATTCATTAATGACGACCTCTGCATTTTGATAATGTACGTTATCATCTCCTGTCCCATGAATGAGTAATAAGTTCCCCTTTAGATTCTTGGCATAAGTTACAGGTGATCCTTCAATAAAATCTGCTTTATTTTCCCACGGTACGCCCATATAGCGTTCTTGATAAACATTATCGTATAAAAGTTGATTCCCAACAGGTGCTATAGAAACGCCTGTTTGATAAATTTCAGGATACCGAAATAGTAAATTTAAAGTCATCGAGCCTCCCCCACTCCATCCCCAAACGGAAATCTTTTGGTTGTCAATAAAAGCATATTTTTTCATAATTGCCTTAGCAGCCATTGCTTGATCTCTGGAATTGACTACCCCAATTTTTCGATAAATACTTTTTCTCCAAGCTCTTCCTTTCAAAGCAGGCGTTCCTCGATTATCTACAGAAATAACAATAAATCCTTTTTGTACCATTAGGCGATGCCAAAGAGAAGACCAGGAATCTGTTGCCGTTTGCCCCCAAGGTTCTCCATAAACATGAAAAAGAACAGGATATTTCTTAGTTGGGTCAAAGTTCGCAGGCTTAATCATCAAACCATCCATTGCTACTCCATCTTCTGTAGTAATTTTAAAAAAATCAACTGGCGTGAGCTCTAATTTGGCGATTTTTTCTTTATAGACTTTATTATCAACTAACGTGCGTAAAAGTTTATGATCTGGCAGAGAAATCAGTTCAGTAGTAGGTGGCGTATTGGCATTAGACCAGCTATTGATCGCATATTTTCCATTAGGAGAAATATTATACCGATGTAATCCTTGCTGGTTTTCAGGTGTCAATTTTTTAGCCTTACTTCTTCCACTCAAAGACATTTGATATAAATAGCGCTGGGTCGGATTATTAGGAGAAGCATTCACATAAATAGTCCCTGAGGTTTCATTAACTTGATGAAATCGAGCAATATCAAAAGTTTCTTTAGTTAATAATTTTTCAGATTTTCCATTCATGGCTACTCGGTACAATTGTCTCCAACCATCTTTTTCACTAATATTCAAAAAAGCTTTTCCACGTTGGATAATTGGCAAGTCCGTCATATCCCAAGCTAAGGTAGGGTCAGGATGGGTAATATCAAGCCAAGTTTCTTCTGTTTCCGTAAAAACGTTTTTGGATTTTCCAGTAGCCGCATCACTTACCCAAATCTTTTTCTCATTCTGTTTCCGATTTAATTGTTGAATTTGTAATTGATTCGTTGTGCCAATCCACTGAGCCCGTGGTAAATAATGTTGTTTGGGGTCGCCAGGGATATCCATCCAAGTTACTTTTCCAGATTTCAAATGTACCGTTCCAATTTTAACAGCAGAAGGGTCCTCACCTACTTTTGGATATTGCAAAGGAATTGTTTTCGCATAAACACCGTCTGTATTATTAATCATTAAAAAATCCTTAATAGCACTAGCATCTACCTGCCAAAAGGCTATATATTCGCCATCTTCGCTCCATCTAAATCCATCTCTACAAGCAAATTCTTCTTCATACACCCAATCAAAATTTCCATTAATAATATCTACCGTTCCATCAAAAGTCAATTGTTTGACAGTTTTAGATTTAAGATTTTGTACATATAAATTATTCTCACTGACAAAGGCAATTTGCTCATCGTTCGTAGAAAATTTAGCAAACATCAGGGAAGATGTAGACAAGGTAGCTCCAACTTGCATTAACACTTTAGTCGATAAATCATATATCCAATAATCTCCCTTTGTATTGGTTCTCCAAACTCTTTTAGTATTAGTAAATATCATTAATTTTTGACCGTTATTAGACCAAGAATAATTAGCAATACTTAAAGGTTCATCCGAGTCAGCAGGTGTTAAGGCAGTCGCATCAACTAATATTGTCCGTCTCCCTGATTTGGTATCATATTGAACAATATCTTTTGCCCCTTCGGTCAGGGATGCTTCTAATGTAGTATAAGCTTCTCCGCCATTCAACCATTTAGATGGTCCAAAAGAAGCTTGTGCAAATTCACCTGAATAAAGTCTATCAACTGTCAGTATAGATTCTTCCGCTTGTTGTGCATTGATAATCCAGGGTAAACAAATTAAAAAGCTAAATAAAACTATTCTATTTTTAATCATCTAAATATATTTCTTGAGTAACAAAAATAAATAGGTTGTTTGAAGAAATAAACCAGCATAAAAGTAGCAAAAAATAGTAGTCTTTGCTAATAGTATGTTAGACAATCCATTTAATTATAGTTGACTTTGTAACCTTTTGACTAGTAATGGTACTTTATAATAGCTATCAGTGGTTCAAAGTCTATGATTCATCAACCATCAGGTGGCACTAGTGGGCAATTATCCGCTATGGAAATTACCTATAAATTATATAAAGAGTTACAAAAAGATATCTATCAGATTAGGAGTCAAACTACAGGGCAAACTTATGAACAAATAGCAAAAGATAGCGATAGAGACAATTGGATGCGAGCAGAGGTAGCTAAGGAATATGGCCTAATTGATGCGGTTTTAGAAAGGCTATAAAACGGAGGCTTAACAAGAAAGGGTAACAGCAAGTTGATGCTGTTACCCAGGCGCTCTCATTAGAGAATAATTATTCCTTAGATTCTCTCTATCTGTTTGGTCAATTATTCTGAGGCGCATAACTTTAATTATAACGCCAAAATTGAATAGTTCAAGGAAAGTTTGGTTAAAACATTTATAATTGTTGGCCTCACAAAGCTAATATAAATAATTAAAAATCAATGTATAAACATCTATTTTTTTTACATTTCAATAACAGTAGCTCGTCAGATTAAAAACTGATAATTATCCGTTGGGGCATTAAATCCGCTGGGGATATATTTCTTTAAATCCCAACGGATTAGACTTCCCAACGGATTTAAATATTGACGTATCATTTTTTATATTATTGATTTTTTAG
>JBGCFJ010000863.1:0-4849 GCA_045106885.1 Saprospiraceae bacterium | reverse complement strand
CATCATCCAACAAAAACCAACTACCCGTTGAATAAATAATCCCCAATCCAATAGCTGACTTAATCCCTTCTAACCAAAGCGCATTAGGATCTCTGTCCATAAAGACACTTCCTTTCTCAATCTGCTCAAATGACGCTGCGTTACTCCGATATAAGAGGCTAAATATTGTAGTGGAATAATTTGCAAGTACTCAGGTTTGGTTTGCAAAAGATGTTCGTATTTATGTTTGGCATTTTCTTTTTGCAATAAGAAGATTCTATTCTCTCGTTTGATGTATTGTCGGTCGGCAATAATTCTAGAAAAAGTCATCCAATTTTTTCTGGTATTAATGAGTTCTTCCATTGCTACCTTAGGAATAACAAAAAGCGAGCAATCCGTTAAAGCTTGAATATGTTCGTCGGTATTTTTATTGGAGACAAAAGAGGTATAAGCGGTTACAAAATTATCCGCTAAAGTAAAGCAATAGGTTACTTCTTCTCCCGAATCTAGGTGATAGAAATGCCGAAAAGTACCCGAAAATACAAAAGCTACTTTATCACAAACCTTTCCGCCTTTAAAAAAATAATCCCCTTTCTTAATAGCCGCATATTTACCTAGAGATAATAGTTCTGCTATATCTGCTTCGCTAAAAAGCTTGAATGATTGTAAGTATTTTTCCATTTTCTTATTTTTTAATCACCCTCCCTACAAAATACATCTCATAATCCTGTTTATTTTTAGCGGTTACTTTTCCTCTATTCAAACAAACAAAACGTTTCTTGACCAAGGCAAAAGTTTCCCCTGAAATATTGACTTTCCCCACCTCCCCATGATGTTCCATTTGTTGGGCAACATTAACAGTATTTCCCCAAACATCAAAAGCGATTTTTTTTCGACCAATTACGCCTGCTACAATCGGTCCTGTATGAATGCCGATTCTTGCTTCAAAAGAATAAAGGTTTTTGGCTGTTCTTTTTTGTTGGCGGTCTGCTAAAAATTGTTGAATTTCTAGCGCTGCAAAAACCATTCTTTGGACATGATTACCACCACGGGTATACAAGCCACCTACACACATATAAGCATCGCCAATAGTCTTGATTTTTTGCAAACGATATTTTTCTGTAATCCTATCAAAAACCGTAAAACAATGGTTTAATTCACTAACCAATTCTTCTGGACTTAAGGTTTCGGCAATCGTACTAAAACCTTTAAAGTCACTAAATAAAACACTCACCGCATCATATTTTCGAGCTTTAGCAGCACCTTTTGTTTTTAATTGTCGAACCACTTCTGCTGGTAGCATATTGGTTAACAAATCTTCAGAGCGCTTCTTTTCTTCTAGGAGCGACTGGTTTTTACTTTTAAGCAATTGGTCGCCTTTTTTCCGAAAATAATAGCCCAATAATAACACCAATCCTAAAATACCCAAACCAATATATTTCAACTGTGTATAATTCGCTTCTGCTGTTTCAATATCTTTTGTCGCCTTTTCCAATTTCCCTAATAAAGACTTTTTATTGCGTGCCGCATATTTTGTATTTTCGGCATTTCTCAAAGTCACTAACTTGTTTTGCACCGCTAATTCCAATAAAGCATTTTTAGCCTTTTTAGGAAAAGCTCGGGCTTTATTTTCTTGGTTTTTAACCCATGCTTCTAATGCTTGTACTTCAAACGGCCAATAGTGGTTGAAATCAATTAATTGATTAGGCGTTGATTCACTAGGATGGCGATAATTCAAGGCTTTAATTTTAAAGAAAGCGGCTCTAGTACTACTTTGTTTTAAATTTAGATAATCCCCAATTAAATTTTTGAAGCTGTTATTATAGCGAGGATTGGCTTGAAAAACAGAATCTGGGAAAAAACGAGTGAGTGCTAATAGGCTATCAGCATTGGTATTCGCTAAAAAATAAGCCCTTAATGCTTGTATTTGACCTGTATTTTTAGTTTGTAAATCAAGATTAGGAGTGGTCTGCTTAGCTAATACTTGTTGGCTTTCTTGAAAATTGCCTAAAGCTTGAAGTTTATCAAAGGCACGAATAATGGAATCTTTTTGTAATAATACCTTGGCTGCATCATGTAATTGAGTAGCACTTTTTCCTTCTTCACTTTGAGCAGTAAGTGCTAAAGTACTAAAGAGTAAAAGGAATAAAAACAGTCGGCTCATCCAAAAACTAATTTAAGGTAGATATGGTGAATACTATTAATTATAGTAGTATATCTTGCAATTTACAATTCCTATCGGCAATAAAAAAGTAGTAGCGCTATTATATTTGTTTCAAGAGATGTTATTATTATAGCTGGTGGGTTGGTTATTCACTAAAAACGCTTGGAGGTCTGAAAGCCCCTCCAAGCGTTTTATTGCTAGACCTTGGAGCGTCTTTCAAACCTTCAAGTGTCTATTTCTAAAATATAATACGCCCCATACCACCCATAAATTTAGTCGATGATATAATTAATTTAAGCTGCGGATAACTAGTCTTTCTGCTCGGTTTTCTATTAGGCTAAATAAGTCGTTTGATATAAAAAGATGTGTATTATCACTGCCTACTAAGTAGCCGCTAACAACTGGATTTTCTTTAGAGAAAAAAGAAAATCGCTGCTGATGCATCAAAGGGTTTTGGTCTATATCTTGAAGAATTTCTTGTAAATTTAGTGAGTGTGTAAAAAATTAGGGGCAATCATATATGACCAATTTTAGTCTGATAGTGATTTTCCCTAAAAAAGACGATTTCAACTCAATGGTTTCAACCTTTTTTAATTGATGAGAAGTCAATAGAATCAAGGACTCATATTAAAGTTCCCCTAATTCTTTACACACTCAAATCTAGTTGTTGCTGTTATAGCATTTGGGCGGACTTTGGGTTAGAAGGAATGACCACTTAGAAAAAATATTTAAAATTGAATAAGAATTTCGGTTCTCTGACAAATCCCGTGGAAAATTTCATTTCACTGTTTACTCCGACAGGTCGGAGGGATTTGTCAAAGAATCAGAATTTCCCTTCGACATATTTTTACTATATTTGAAATTCTAAAAATATTATAAATAAAGTTATATGTTTTAATTGATAAAAATATAAACTTTTTGTATTTTTATTGAAATTTTGTAAACATATAAGTGACAACCCTCTATGGCAGAAATACGGAATAATAATACACGTGCAGTTGTGAAGCGGAAGGCAGAAAGTGAACATCTACAGCAAGGTAAGTTTTATGCTTTAGTTATTGGTGTTTCGACCTATAAACACTTTCCATCTTTGGAATTTCCTGTTAAAGATGCCCAAAAAATAGAACGGATTTTATCTACTCGATATACTTTTTCAAAGGAAGATATTACTTTTTTGGAAAACCCTACCCGAAATAATATTTTAGATACCTTAGATGGATTTGAGCAAATTTTGCAAAAAGAAGATAGTTTACTCATTTTCTATGCAGGACATGGACATTGGGACGAAAAACGAAATCAAGGATATTGGTTGCCTAGAGATGCCAAAATTAAAGCAAAATCTGCATGGATAGCTAATGCTACTTTACAAGGTTATCTATTGGCCTATGACTGTCAACATGTATTAGTCATTTCCGATTCTTGTTTTAGTGGAGCCTTATTGATGAATCGAAGCGCTACAGCTATAGAGGATGCAAGCAAAGATTTTCAAGTATTATATAGTGCGAGAAGTCGAAAGGCAATTACAAGTGGTGTCAAAGAAGAAGTGCCTGACCGTTCTGTCTTTTTTAAAGAATTAAATAATTTCTTAAAGCGTAATAAACAACCTTTTTTATCTGCATCGGAACTCTATGCAGGGATACGAAATAAAGTCATTATAGAAAGTAGAGTCAATCAAAAACCACAGTTTGGCGCTATTGACGAAGCAGGTGATAAAGGAGGTGATTTCATTTTTATCAAAAAAGGCGGAACTAATGCTTTGACCATCAAAAAACTAAGCCCTTTTGATGAATTAATGAAAAATCCTCGCATTAAAGACCGTTTAACGGCACTTAGAAAACAATTGACTAGAGATATTCCGACTAAGTCTTTAACGGGTAATTTGTTAGTCGCTTCTTGGAATATTCTAGAATTGGGTGGCGATAAATATGGGGAACGTACAGAAGAAGCCATTGCTTATATCGCTACGATTATTTCTAGATTTGACATTGTAGCAATCCAAGAGATTTATGGAGATTTTACGATTTTAGATAAAGTTAAATATTATTTAGGCGAACATTGGGAGTATATTTATAGCGATACTTCCTTAGGTTTTGGTGGGAATGATTATCGACTAGGTTATTTTTTTGATAAGCGAAAAGCGGTACAAGGTGGTATCATTAGCGATTTGATTTTACCTTCCATTCGGTCTAGAGACGAACAAGGTCATTTTCAATATAAACCCGCAGTACAACTTTTGCGACCACCGTTTAATTGTGGTTTTAAAATCGAAGACAAACGCTTGATTTTATGCAATATTCATTTGGTTTTTGGACAACGCCAAACCAAAGCAGAACGATTAGCTGAATTACAAAGTGTCTTAGATTTTTGGAAACGGAGAACGAGTATCAATACTGTTTGGTCCAAAAACGTGGTTTTATTAGGCACTTTACAAACGGCTAAATTGAGTGCGAAGGAGTTGTATATGATAGCTAAAAGTGGCGTTTTTAAACAAATCTCTTCGCTAAAAGTCGGCTCTAATTTCACCAAAACCCGTCATTATAATCAGATGGCTTTTCACCTGGGAGATGCCAATCTTTCTTTGACCAATCAAGGTGGTGCTTTTGACTTTTTTGAATCGGTGTTTCGTTTGGAAGATGTGGATACTTATCGCTCGATGATTAAACGAACGCATTTTGTTAATAAACATGGCGAAAAACGGGAATTTAG
>JBGCFJ010000862.1:0-4193 GCA_045106885.1 Saprospiraceae bacterium | reverse complement strand
TCTCCCGTACAACTTTCCTCATTTCCCAAAATGGCGAAATCAATACCGACTTCATTCATTATTTTACAAAACGCCACCGTTACTTTTTGCGCTCTCGAATCAAAACTTCCTGCACAGCCTACCCAGAATAAAATTTCTGGTTCTTTGCCTTCGGCGGAGTATTGCGCCATTGTTGGTATTAGTAGTTCTTTTGACATATTATTGTTGATTAGATTTCTGTTGTATTTCTTTTATTACCTCACTTATTAAGTAATCTGTGATATTGTGTATTTCTTTATTTGATAAAGATTGAATATAATCCTTTTTTAACTCTTTATTTCCATAAGAAATTAAATAATTTTTATCCTTTAAGTCTATAGTAATAGCAGTATCAATGTTTAATTTAGCTTCAGATTCATTAAACCTAAACCATAAATATTTAAAAGTTATTTTAGTGAATAAATGGGATGAATCCCAAATTTTATGTTCAGATATTTCCTTTAAGTTATCAATTGATATATTGGTCGTAGCATCTGTTATTTTAGGATTCCAAAAAGAAATTTTACTTTGTTTATCAGAAAATAAATCATCAAATTTTAGACAATGTTTATATAATTCGATGATTAAAGGTATGATTGATGTTCTAAGAAATTTGCTAAAATTTAATTCATTCAGTTTAGATTTCTTAGCTTCTTGTAATCTTTTATTACTAATACTTTTTCTAAATAATTCAATTTTTTTGTTAATATCACTAGGTTCAGCAAGACTTTCTCCTCTAATACCTTTTAGTTGAGTATTTAGAGATTTAATTAACAATTCACCAAAATATTCTGTCATCGGTAAATAGTCTTCGGAATCTGCTTCACTTAGTACTCCATAGTATTTCTCTCTTAATTGTAAAGGAACTACTATTGGAGGATAATGATTACGCATTAAAATTAGATTCATGAGAATTCTAGTCATTCTACCATTGCCATCATCAAACGGATGTATCGCTACAAATCTATAATGGAACAAAGAAGCAACAATAAAAGGATGAATTTTATCATTTGTTTTTGATGCTTCATACCAATTCATTAATTCGTCTACTAAAATTGGGGTTTCTTCGGGAGTAGCATAATAATGCATTTCTCCTGTAACAGTTTTTACATGATTTGGAACCGTTTTATATTGACCAATTTGAATGTTTCTAGTGGCAGGAATGCCGTCAGGAGTAATCGTCTTAGAGGAATAAGATTCAACTAAAATAATTTCATGTAAGGAACGAATGTCATTTTGCGTAAAATCTCTTTCACTTTTTACTATATCTAATAATAAATTAATTCCTTTATTATGCCCCTTTACATCTAAATGGTCTTTTAATGGTTTGCCTTTTGCTGTTACACCATGCATAAGTAATGCAACCGTCTCCCCATAAGTCAATTTATTTCCTTCTATAGCGTTAGAGTTATAATTCCAATCCAAACGGAATTTTTGAAAGATACGGTCTTGTATTTCTCTAGAAATTGGTCTGTGACTATCTACTTCTGCTTTTAATTGGTCAATCTCTTGGAGTAATTCCAATTTACTCAATTCTTCTGCCCATCTTGTTAATTCTTTTATTGTTTGTAACATTTTTTTAGTGCATTAACAGAGCAATAGATTTTCTAGTTCCGTAATTTAACAGATATATGATTGATGATTTTTGGAAGACACTTCCAATTGCCTATTCGCTTTTACTCTCCGCCACAGCATCCTTCGCCCATTGATCCCGCTCATCAGGAATTTGCCAAACAGCGCCCGTATTCTCAATACTCGTAAACATCGGCACCCATTCAGCAGGCCCAGCAGATTCTGTTAAAATCTCATATCGACGCATTTTCAAAATAGGTTCTAATGGATTAATCATGACTGGACAAGCTTCTACACAGGCATTACAAGTGGTACAAGCATGTAATTCTTCTCGGCTAATATAATCGAAAAGTGATTTGCCATCGTCGAAATTATCTTTGGTCAATGTTTTGGCTTCTGCTTTTAATTCTTCTTTGACATATTGTAAATCACCACTGTCTAACTTGTCGCCAATTTCAGTCGCTCTATCTCTAATGTCCATTAATATTTTACGAGGCGATAATTTTTTACCCGTTAAATTAGCTGGACAAACAGACGTACATCGACCACATTCGGTACAAGTATAGGCATCCAAAACATTTTTCCAAGTTAAGCCCATGACGTCTTTTGTACCAAACTCTGGTAACTCTTCATCCATTGGCATATCTTCTGCGCCTTCTACTAAGCCCATCATCATTTTTACTTCGTCCATGATGGCAGGCATGTTTTCCATTTCTCCTCTAGGTGTTTGTGGAGCAAAATAAGTATTTGGAAAGGCTAATAAAATATGTAAATGCTTAGATTTTGGTAAATAATTTAAGAAACCAAAGACGACTATAATATGTAGCCACCAGCCAAAATTTTCAACGATATGTAATGCACTTTCACTCATACCACCAAATAAAGCAGGCCCTAAAGTGTCACTAACCGCCATCATACCAATATCAGGAGAAAGCCCTCTATTTTGTAAAACAGCATCTGCACCATTCATACAAGTAATCCCAACTAATAATAATAACTCTAGATATAAGATAAGATTACCGTCTAATTTTGGCCAACCTGTCATTTCATCTTTATGGAAACGAGGTACTTTTAACAAATTTCTTCTACTTAAAAATACTAAGGTGGCTATAAACGCTAAAAGGGAAAGAATTTCAATAGAATTGATAATTAAGGTATATAATCCCCCTAAATAAGGCGCAAAAAAACGATGGGTGCCAAAAACACCATCCACTAAAATTTCAATCAATTCAATTTGCGTAAATAAAAAGGCGACATAAATGAACAAGTGGAAAATAGCAGGAATCCATCGCTTGAACATCTTCTTTTGCCCGAAAGCGATTAAAAGCGTATTCTTGATACTTTGACTGGTATCCAATTCATAATCCACGTCTTTTCCTAAAAGGATATTTCGACGGATTTTCATATACTGCTTACCTGCATAGCCAAAAGCTACGGCGGCAATTATCACAAAAATTATCTGTGGTATCATTAGTTCGTAATTAGTTACTGATTGATTAGTGACTAGTTTTATAGTATTGATTTACCTATTCATAAAACTAGATTTTTAATTTTGCGGGAGTTTACCTTTGTAGAATTGCAAATATAACCTTTGCAAAAATAAATCCTAGCGAATTTTCGCTAATTATTATTTATTTTCAAAAATTTAGCCAACATCTTTCGGTCATGTAAAATGCTAGGTCTATATTTGAAGCAATTATAGGGAAATAATATTATATAATAGTTTAAAAACGGGATATTTATACCATTGAGCTAATTATTTATAATAAAACTAGATAATAACTAATCTGAGTTACGAGTTGCGGGTTGCGTTAAAATACGAATTGAGTTTTGAGTTTAGTCTATTTATGATTAATGTGATTGCTCCTAATTAAAATAAAATCGTATACAACCCGCAATCCGCAACTCGTAACGCGCAACTCGAATTAAATAATGAAAATATTAAATGAACGGCAAATTGCGCAGAAAGTAAAGCGCTTAGCCATTGAAATATTAGAGCATAATTTTGGAGAACCAGAAATTATTTTGGCAGGTATTAATAATAATGGAATGGTGTTTTCTGAGTTACTACTGCAAGAATTGACGAATATGTCTAATATTCCCATTACGGTGACTCGAATTAGACTAAATCCTGCTAACCCTCTATCTGCGGATATTATTTTGGAAATGCCGCCTGAAGCAGTAAAAGATAAAGTTTTAATTATTGTGGATGATGTGGCGAATACGGGAAGAACTATTTTTTACGCAATTAAACCAATTCTAGAAGTGTTGCCTAAAAAAGTAGAAGTTGCGGTTTTAGTAGATCGCTCTCATAAATCTTTTCCTATTAGAGTCGATTATTACGGTTTGTCTTTAGCGACGACTTTGAAGAATAATATTGATGTGAAAATTCAAGCAACGAATGAGCGGGCTGTATTTTTGAATTAGTGTTCGACCAAATTTAAAACGATGGGTGAATTTATCTTAGGCAAAGTGGAAGAAATAATCAACCATTTATACTGCCCTTTTTCCTTCTAAGAAACTCAAAAAATGCTTGTATAATCCATTATGCAAGCATTTTTTGAATTCCTTAGAAGAAAAATTGACTAGCCTAACTGGCTAAT
>JBGCFJ010000861.1:0-7907 GCA_045106885.1 Saprospiraceae bacterium | reverse complement strand
ATCTCAAACATCGTATGGTGATAACTATCACGTCCGACTTCCTCTAAGTCATTATGCTTACCAGAGACTCTCAAACACTTTTGCGTATCGGCGACTCTTTTGACGGCTGGCGTTTGATTTCCCAAGAAGTAATCTTTGAATTGGTTCATACCAGAATTGGTAAACATCAAAGTTGGGTCGTCTTTATTTACGATAGGAGCAGAAGGAACAATTTTATGTCCTTTAGAAGCAAAAAAATCTAAAAATTTCTGTCTGATTGCTGATGACGTCATTGGTAATTAAAGTAAATATTAAAATAAAAGTTAAAATAGATAGCAGAATCATTCAAAATGAAGGAATTACTGCGGAACCATTTATACGTTTCTTTATGAAAAATGTCTTTTTTTTTAAGTATTTTTTTAATCAAGCGAAAAAAAAATACGATTTTGATAAAACTCGACAATTTGCAAAAACGTTCCATTTTTGATAGTAAAAAATCAATCTTGAAGAACGTATTCGTTGGCTAATTTTAGTTGAAAAATAAAGACTTTTTTAAGTTTATTTATTTATTATCATTTGATAATCAGTTGTTTCTGTATGGAATAATAATTTATACAAATAAATAACCAACTAATTATTTGTTTGTCGGCAAAATGTCAATAAATAAGTTGGTTTTTTGTGTAAAATACAAATATATATAATTATTAAGTGTTAAATAGTACGTTTTTTTTTTTGTATTTTAAGTATTAGGGGTTACTTTTGACTACGCATTTAAAAAAATCTATTACTTTTGTCACTTTAAAAGTGCGCCAAAATTAGGTATTTTAAAATTAAATTGCTCAAAAGAGATAAAATTCTACACCAATAGAATCTTTAAATGAGCCAACATCCAGACTGAAAATAAGCAAACGAGAGTACTATAGAAAACTGTGTCTATCTGGATTGATTTTAATACCAAACGTTATTTAATGAGAAAGGAGAAATTTTACTTTAATACACATACCTTACAATATGAGAAGGTAGTGACGACTACGAAAACAAAAATATTTCGAGCGATGGGAATCTCTTGCGGTATTTTCGTGGCTGCACTAGTCCTCTTGTCTATCTCTTATCATTTTTTTCCCACTCCTAAGGAAGAAGCATTAGTCAGAGAAATGGAGCAAATGAAGCGCCATTACTCAGATATGCAATTGGAAGTGGATAAAATGACGAAAGTTTTAACGAACTTAAAAGAAAGAGATGCTAGCGTCCACAGAATGGTTTTTGGTATGGAGCCAATTGATGACAATCAATGGGAAGCTGGTATCGGAGGCCACAAAAAGTATAGCTTGTTGACCAATTTTAAGAATTCGGGAGAAACTTTAGTAGCAGCTCAAGAAAGAGTAGATAAACTATCTAGACAGATGGTGATTCAATCTGAATCTTTGGATGAGATTGAAGCAATGGCAAAACAGAAAAGCGATGAATTTGCGTCTGTTCCATTATTAGCGCCTGTTAGAAAAGATTTTTTGGCTAGAAATATTCAACTACTATCTGGTTTTGGTCAAAGAATGCACCCCATTTTAAAAGTAATGAGAATGCATGAAGGCATTGATTTTACGGCTAAAAGAGGAACAGCAATTCAAGCTACAGGAAACGGTACTGTTCATAAAGTCCTAAAATCATCTTCTTACGGTAATTACGTGGTCATCAAACACGGTCATGGTTACGAGACTTTATATGCGCACATGCACAAAGTGATGGTCAAAAAAGGTCAGAAAGTGAAGAGAGGAGAGCAAATTGGTACAGTAGGTAGCACAGGTCGTTCTACTGCACCACATTTACATTACGAAATCCATTTAAACGGAAGAGCCATTAATCCACTAAGTTATTGTGTGGACGGCTTATCAATAAAAGAATATGAAGCACTAGTCAAGTCTGCCTCTAAAATGAATCAGTCTTTAGATTAGGATCAACTACTAAAATAAACATAAAATTAGGGCTTATCTTCTGCACAGGGGATAAGCTTTTTTGTTTTTAGGAGCTATTTATTTAGTAACATTATCAACTAAATACTTTGTTTTTTAATAATAAAAACGATATTTTGCATAAAAAATTCAAAATACTAAGTATTTTTCATTATGATATTAGAATTTGAAGTAGAAAATTATCGCTCAATTAAAGAAAGGCAAGTCTTTTCAATGATAGCGGAATCTTCTAAAAGTAAGCCTAAAAATGTTTTTGAACATCAACTGGCGAATGGAGAGACGATTCGATTGTTGAAGGCTGCCGTTGTTTATGGAGCGAATGCTTCGGGAAAGTCTAATTTGTTGAAGGCTTTTGCCAGTTTGCGAGATTTTGTTTTAGCTAAGCTTTCTGTGAATGACCCTATTGAGTTTTATGACCCTTTTTTGTTTGATGTAAATTCTACTAAATTACCAACTAACTTAATTTTAACCTTTATTGGAAGTAATAATCATAAGTATCGTTATACGATTAGCTATAATAGGAATAGGGTTATAGAAGAAGTGCTAGATTTTTTTCCTAAAGGAAAGCCACAAAATTTATTTAAAAGACTTCTTAGTAGCACAAATAGTGAAGACATACATATAGCTAAACTTGGTCAAATAAGAAATTATAAAGAAATAAAAGTATTCAAAAACCAATTAGTACTATCTAAGTTTGGTTTTAGTACACCTGATGATTTTTTTCTTCCTATCTACAAGTACTTTGATAAAAATAATTTTTCTATTTTAAATCCAGATTTTGAAAAACATTTAGAGCGCTATAGGCACACAGATGGTAAGCGATTAGTAGATAATCCTGAAATTTACGATTACCTTAATAGATTAATTCAAGTATTAGATACTAAGGTAGGTAAAATTACAGTGCAAGAGTCGATAGAAAACTCAGGAAATGATACTTCATCAAAACTTCAAAAAAAGTATCGAACTGTAGGAGAGCATTTTGTATACGACAACAAACAAAAAGTAGGAGCAAGATTGTTAACATTCGAACAGCAGTCTAAAGGGTCAAATCTCTTGTTTTATCTTGGTGGTGTAATTTTATACATGCTTAAACTAGGAGGTACGTTTATGATAGACGAAATAGACACTAGCCTCCACCCAAACCTAGCCAAAACCCTAATCCAATTATTCCAATCGCCAATCGCCAATCCAAAAAACGCTCAAATCATTTTCACTACGCACGAAACAGCTTTCTTAGACAAAGACCTTTTTCGAAAAGACCAAATCTGGTTTACAGAGAAGAATGAATATGGTGAAACAGAACTTTTTTCTATCCAAGATTTTGACAAAGTAAGAGAAGATACGCCGTTTGACAAATGGTATCTAGCAGGTAAATTTGGTGGTATTCCAGATATTCAGGAAATCGAAGCAATTTTTAGCAATGGTACGGCGAAATAAAAAACTTCGACATAATATCTTGATTGTTTGCGAAGGTACAAATACAGAACCACAGTATTTTGCTAGTCTTGTTTCATTGGCAAAAGTTGCGTGGAAAGAAACACATCGATTGTTTATAGAAATCAAACCGAAACCTAAACTAGACGATGAATTCGGTCATGAAAAAAAATCTTCTAACCATAAAACGCCTCGAAAAAAACGCCAGCTTAAAACCATAAAAGAAACCCCTTCCGAAGAAGAATACCAGCCAGAAGAGAAATACAAAGCCGTTCCAATTCGATATGTCAGAGAAGCACAAGAAGGATTAGTAGATGGTGTATATGAATCGGCATGGGCGGTCTTCGATAAAGATTACCATCCCAAACATAAAGCAGCTTTTGAATTAGCTAAACAAGAAATTGATGGTAATAAAGTAAAAATCGCCTTTTCTAGCATTTCTTTTGAGCAATGGATTTTATTACATTTTGAAAAGAATCTAACTGCTTTCAAAAAATCTGAATGCAAAGAAGTTGAAAAATCTATTAAAAAATCCATTAATTGTGGTACGGGAAACCATCCAGATGATTGCTATGGAGAAAGATGCGTTAGTGGTTATCTTAAGTTGAATACTGATTTAACTAGTTACTCTAAAAGTGTCCATGCAGCATCTTTTGACAAATTACATACACGTTATCCTATTGCTTTAGAAAATACAGCGTGGTTAAAATATCAAATATTAAAAGCTAACCTAATCAGCCCCATTTATGAATTGAACCCATACACGGATATGGATAATCTAGTGAAATATTTACTGAATATTGAGGAGGAAATCGTGTGGATGGACTTTCACGAAACCGAAATATTCGACGGGTTAAAAATTATGTTTTCTTTAGAATCCGCTGATTCTATCCAGTTAAAATTGACAAATGCAACGGGTAAAACTCATCTATTTTTACCAGATTCTGTATATGTGACTGATGGAGAAACGAACTATCCATTAGTAATTGAAAAAGTATTAATTTCTCCTAATAAAACAGTATCAATTCCTTTAGACATTGGAGTGTATTCACATTTAAAACTTAATTTTAAACCCAATATCAACCAAGATATAAGGATAATTTTACTTGATAATAATGCTATTTTGTAAATCTAAATTAGTACAGACGTATCAGATACTTTGAAAGTATCCGATATATTTGCTCTTTATCAAGCTGTCAACCCACCATCCACAGGCATCGCATGCCCCGTAACAAAACTAGCTTTATCAGAACAAAGCCATAAAATAGTATTCGCCATTTCGATAGGGTCTGCAAATCGTTTCATAGGAATACCTGATTTTAATTTACTAGATAAACCAGCAGATATCTTTTCCATTACTTCTGGGTCGAATAGCGGCGTTACCGTAAAAACAGGACAAATAGCATTAATTCTAATTTTATGCCTAGCATATTCCATTGCGGCTGTTTTAGTCATCCCTACTACAGCGTGTTTACTAGCTACATAGGCTAAGTTATTGGGCAAGCCTCTTAATCCTGCAATGGAGGCGGTATTGACAATCGCTCCACTGCCTTGGGTTAGCATTTGGGCTATCTGTACCTTCATACAATAGAAAACACCAGTTGCATTAACTGCCATTACCTTATCCCAATTTTCTAAACCGTGTTCATGTGTTTTTGCTGGAATGCCGCCAATGCCCGCATTATTAATCGCTACATCTAATCGGCCATATTTATCAATAATAGTTTTGTGTAGCCTTTCAACATCTTCAAATACGGCAACATTACTTTTAATAAAAATACTTTTTCCGCCTAATTCGGTAATTTGATTGACCGTTTCTTCGCCACCTTTTGCATTAATATCAGAAATGACAACTGTTCCGCCTTCTTTGGCAAAAGCATGAGCGGTTACTCTACCTATTCCAGAACCAGCGCCTGTGACTAAAACTATTTTATCTTGAAATTCCATTACTTATATTTATTTAGAATAGAGAAAAGAGAAGCGAGAATATAGATAGTTTGGTGTTAAATCGCTTAATTTTTCAATGACACTACCTGTCAGAAGCATTCATCGTTCATCATTAAGAATGCTTCCCTAATAATGCTATAGTTTCATAAAATTCAGTTATCGTTTCTTTGATAATTTGAGCAACAGGTTTCACTTCCTCTATTCGACCGGCTACTTGTCCCGTTAAAGCGGCGGCGGCCTCCATGTCTCCACCAAAGTATAAATCTTGTACATTGGCAAATTCTGCTCTAAAATCAACTTTTTCTTGTCGCTCTAAGGCATTTGTTCGGTTTGTTCGTAATACACGTAAGGCAGGGCTACTAAACTGATTTAAAACCATCGTATCTTGGTCAGAAGCTCCTATAATGGCATTTTTCCAGTTTTGATGCACAGGCGATTCTGCGCTAGAAACCATCCGTGTCCCCATTTGTACGCCTTCTGAGCCTAAAGCAAAAGCAGCTGCCATACTACAACCGTCTATAATCCCTCCCGCTGCAATCACAGGAATATTTACTTTCTTAGCAATCATAGGTAATAAAACCATACTAGCAACACCTCTTGGATTCTTAAAACCACCTCCTTCATTTCCTTCTACAATCAACCCATCAACACCAGCTTCAATAGCCTTCATCGCTGCTTGAAAACTTGGAACGACGTGAAAGACAGTCAAACCTGCTGCTTTTAATGGTCCTACAACTTTGGCAGGATTTCCAGCCGATGTAGAGACAAATTGTACTCCTTGGTCAATGACAAATTGGATAATCGCAGGGTCTCGAACAAAAGCTAAGGCGATATTTACGCCAAAAGGCTTATCGGTCAATGCCCGCATCTTTTTGATTTCCCCTTTGATATTCTCCAATTCTCCAGAAGAAGTTTCGATAATCCCCATGCCTCCTGCGTTGGATACAGCAGAAGCTAATTGAGCACGAGCAATCCATCCCATTGGTGCTTGTACGATTGGGTAATCAACGCCTAATAATTCGGTTAATCTATTCTTGATTGGTTTCAATTTTTTCTATTTAAAAGGATGAAGGAAAGGAGTCACACAATATTAGTATAAAAATACTAATTTCTATAATTTTTAATGCTTAAATTTATTATCTAATTCAAGTACAATAAAGCGTGGAGATTGAAGAGTAGACCTAATAGATAATAATGGAAATTTAACCTAATTTTCACCTCATCATCTCATCACCTCATCATCTTATTAATCTTATCTACTCATTACCTAGAAAAAGTATCGATTATATCTATAGAGGTACTTAGTTATTGGATAGTCAGGAAAAGTGAGTTGTTAAGCAAAATGTATAAATAAAAAAGGAACACCATTTAGTTGATGTTCCTTTTTATATTGTTTGCGCAATTGCCTCAGAAGTTTTAAGTCTTCATCACAAACTGTCTATTGCTTTACAGTTCAGCGTGCGGTGTTACTGCCCACTGTAATACTGCCTACTGTCTATCGAATTAAATCCCTAATTTAGATTTCACTTTATCAGTTACATCTAAAGGTTCATCTGCAAAAAGAATAACATTAGGAATAGCAGTGTCAAAAATAAATAAGAAACTACCCTCTTTGCCTACTGCTTTAATTGCTTGGTCTACTTTATCCAAAATAGGTTTTAACAATTCTTCTCTTTTTTTCAATACATCATTTTGTACTTTCTGCTCGTAAGCTTGTATCTCTTGTTGTTTCTTTTGCAAAACAACTTGTTTTTCTTGTTGTTGCTTTGGCGTTAACTTTCCTGCATTAACCTCCGCTACGACTGCTTGGTACTCTGCCTGAAAAGCTTTCACCATACCTTCTCCTTTACTAACCAATTGTTTTTGTAAAGTTTCTAAGGCTGTATCTGCCGCTTTTACTTCTGACATCCCTTCTAATAAAATTCCTGTATTAACATGTCCTACTTTTTGTGCAAAAGCACTTAAAGCAAAAATGGATAAAACAAAAGCAAAAAATATCTTTTTCATGTTTTTTTGATTAATGATTGTTCTGAATGAAGGTAAAATTAAAGTGAGTAATGAATACTTTAATTTGTTGCTTCATTTTAAATTGTTTAATAAGTAATTACAAAATTAGCAGCAAAACACACCAAATACTCATTTTTTCAAAAGATTAAGGAATATTTAATAAAATTGGTTATTGGTGCGTTAACTCCTATGCTTTTTTGACCTCGAATAGTAGTTGTCGGTCACTTCTTAAAAGTGGCGCAAAGATAATAGAAAACCCTACATCTAGGAATATTTTCAGCTTTTCCTCTTTTTTTTGAAAAAAGTTAGCCAAAAATGGTTACAAATTGCCTTTTTAAGACTCTAAGTAAAATTTAATTTTCAATTTTCAATTTCAAATTTTCAATTTTAAACCACCTTCGGCGGGAATTTGAGATTAACAATTATCGACATTTTAAATTATCGACAATTTGTTGGTTTTAAATTTTGTGTAAGCACCTAAGAGATAGGGGCTGTTGCTATTATATTATTGACCGAAAAAAGATTGCTATATCGTGCCGAATCTACGCTCCTTAAAGGAAAGATGGACATTCA
>JBGCFJ010000860.1:0-2275 GCA_045106885.1 Saprospiraceae bacterium | reverse complement strand
GCTACTTTACTTGCTGGTGTACAGACGGTAGGGGAAGGGGCTTCTGGCTTCAATGTTAGAGGGAGTCCAGCAGACCAAAACTTATTTTATATCGACAAAGTACCCATCTATAATACCTCTCATTTATTCGGATTTTTCTCTGCTTTTAATTCCGAAGCCATTAGCGAATTTACCTTGTCTAAAAGTAGCATTCCTGCGAAATTTGGTGGTCGATTGGCTTCTGTTTTTGATATTACCGCTTTAGAAGGCGACAAAGAAAAATTTAAATTTAGAGGAGGAATTAGCCCGATTACTGGAAATGTTTTATTAGAGGGGCCAATTCAAAAAAATAAAAGTAGCTTCATGTTGGGGCTTCGGTCAACCTACTCAAACTGGATTTTTAATTTGATAAAAAACCGAGACTTTAATAATACGAAAGTCAATTTTGCGGATGCCGTGATGAAATTATCTTTTGAGGTCAATCCTAAAAATAAGATTCAGGCATTTGGTTACTTTAGTTATGACAAAATAGATTTTGCGAATACCACTAATTTTGATAGTGGTAATCAAGGCGGTTCTATCTCTTGGTCTCATTTTTTTAATGAAAGGAGTAATATCAATGTTTCCGCCGTTTATAGTAAATTGAATCTAGAAGTAGAAAATAAAGAAACCGCATTGGATGCTTACATTCAAGACAATAATTTAGAACATAAAGAAATTCGGGCAGATTTAACCCTTCGTCCTTTTGACAATCATAGGATTACGGGAGGTGCCAACGCCATCTTATATGGGATTAGCCGAGGAAATGTCATCCCTTCTGGCGAGTTAAGCATTATTAAGCCTGTTGAGTTGGGAACAGAACAAGGGTTAGAACTAGGCCTTTACCTAAGCGATGAATGGGAAATCAATGAGCGACTTACTTTAACGAGTGGGCTGCGTTATAATCATTATACTTATTTAGGTCCGCAAGATGTGTTGGTTTATCCAGACAACTTATCAAAACGACCAGAAAATGTCATAGATACCCTATCTTTTGGAAAAAATGAAGCGATTAAATCTTACCAAGGATTGGACCTAAGATTAGCCGCTCGATATGCAATTAATAAGGATTTTTCCATAAAAGCTTCTTATAATACTTTGCATCAATACATTTTCCTGTTGTCCAATACGATTGCCCTTGCACCAACGGATAAATGGAAATTAACAGACAATAATATTTCGCCTATGAAGGGCTATCAATTTGCATTCGGGGTGTATACTAATTTATTAAACAGGAAGTTAGAATTTTCAGTAGAACCTTATTATAAAAAAATAGAGCAATTAGTAGAATATCGAGATGGGGCAGATTTGCTGATTAATGAACATCCAGAACAAGATGTGTTACAAGGTGATTTGGATGCTTATGGAATTGAATTCGTATTGAAGAAACCGAGGGGACGATTTAATGGCTGGGTCAATTATACTTATTCTAGTGCCAATGCTTTGGTCAATGAAGAAAGAACGGGGGACTTTATTAATTTCGGCGCTAGTTATCCTACTAATTATGATAAGCCGCACGCCTTTAATGTAGTCGGTAATTATAAATTCTCCCGACGATTTAGCATTTCTGCAAATATGGTTTATTCAACGGGTAAGCCGATTACTTATCCTGCTTCTGTCTATTCTCAAAATGGTATTCAAGTTATTAATTTTTCTAATAGAAATGAATACCGAGTGCCTGATTATTTTAGAACGGATATTTCGATAAAAATGGAAGGTAACTTAAAATCACGAAAGCTCTTGCATAGTTCTTTTGTATTTTCTGTATATAATTTAACAGGTAGAAAAAATGCTTATTCTGTTTACTTTCAATCAAATAGTGGTCGGCTGAGTGGTCAAAAAGTATCCATTTTTGGTGTGCCAATTTTCTCAGTTAGTTATAATGTTAAATTTGGTAATTATGAAAATTAAAAATAGGACAAAATTATATTTGCTTGGAGGTTTACTTGGAATTGTGGGGTTTTTAGCTTCCTGTATTGAGCCATTCGAGCCTACCTTAAATGATGCGGCTAGTAAATTAGTAGTGGATGGAATGCTTACTAATTTGTCTGGCCCTTATGTTGTTCGACTTAGTTTTTCTGGTAATCCTTATCTACCGAATACTGCTCCAATAGGGGGCGCAAAAGTGATTATTGCGGAACAGAATGGACCAGAAGAAATATTAGTAGAGACAGAAGAAGGGGTTTATAAATCGGCTAAAGATGGCATTCGTGGAATAGCTGGCAAAAGCTATAGAATTATTATTGAAACACAGGAG
>JBGCFJ010000086.1:0-12315 GCA_045106885.1 Saprospiraceae bacterium | reverse complement strand
AGTGGAAATAAATTTGGCAGGAGAACCCGTTTGGTAAGCACGAATTTCAATAGGTTTTTCTCGTATGCTGTTGGTTCTGTTCAATCTGTTAAATACGATTGCGTACTTGATTTTAGAAAGTGTCATTGTCATCATGTTAGTATCCGCTTTAAAGTAAATAATAAAAAGTGACAATGATAAACAAGCGCTTGATACAAAGAATGATACAAAATGACAGGTCTAACAAGTTAAGTCCGTTTGTCGGTTCATGTCTTACGATGTCCGACAAACAAACTTAACTCATTGATGACCAAAAACTTAAAGAACTTTTTTGTCAACCTATGTCATATAATGACGTTGACCTAGTGGTCCCACAAGGGCTCGAACCTTGGACCCTCTGATTCACCTTCCGCAGCTTTCGCTATGGGGTAGGACTATATCACCACCGTATCCATAAATGGACTTAGGCGAGGGGCGTTATTGAAGGCTTATTGTTTAGTCTACTCACCTTCTAGTCTCTGCACCTTCCTAGTTACTTTTATGACTTTCACTAGGCTTGGCTCAGGATTGCCAGCTTTTCTTTACACTCAGAAAAGGTAAGGTTTCCCTGAATTAACCCCTTGCTCATCCTAACGTTTCCGAGAGGAGGCACCTTAGTAATTCTTAGAATACTTTATAGTTGAATCTGGATTGTGTTACTCCAGAACTATTTATAAATCATATAGATTTAAAGTAAAATATTCGATATACAAAGAACTACTACTTGATGAGTCAGATGCTCTAACCAACTGAGCTATGAGACCCGATTTAATGAATTTTATCTCATTAGATAAAATCGGATTGCAAAACTACAAAAAATTAAACTTGGTAACAAGACCAATTTTTTATCAATTTGTTATTTATTTCATATAAGGCGCACTTATTCGCCAAGCCATATCCATATTTGATTTGGCAACTAGTAGATGCTGTGCAGAATTTTCTAAACTAGTCGCTAACTGCACTCTACCACGACTACGGTCTTTAGCACCATCTTTTGCTATCTTAGTTGCTAATAAGGATAAGAACTCAGCCAAGGCATCGTATTTCAAATCACCAATGGCTGTTGCTAAATCTGATGGACTACCGTCGTAGCCATCTATTTGGTCTTTATGTATCATGCGGAAAATGCTTAATGAAAACAAGAAAACCATTATTTCTATAAAATAATTCCCTAAATAGTTATTTCTTCTAAAGACTTGGTAAATCTTTGAAGCATCTCAATATCCTTCAAAGCAGGTTCTATTTCAAATTTACTATTCACATCAACGCCCGCTAACTTTGGTAAATCTAAAGAATTAATAGCTGCTGCAGAAAACTCATCTAATCCACCACTTAATAAAAAAGGAAGCGAACCTGTATATTTTTTTAATAACCTCCAATCAAAAGTAAAGCCATTGCCCCCTGGATTTTTGCCTTTTGTATCAAATAAAAAATAATTGACATACGGTTCATATCCTTTGGTAATGGAGAAATCAAAATTTTCATCTACGGAGAAGGCTTTGATAATTTGAAGATCATCACCGCACCCAAAGGTCTTCGCACTTTTAGCTAATAAATCATAGCAATAATCAGGATTTTCTTTGCCGTGTAATTGGACAAAATTTAATTTGAATTTAGCGACTTTTTGCACAACTGTCTCTAAGTCTTCATTGACAAAAACACCCACTCTTTTTACTTTTCCCTCACTTACGGCTAAAATTGCTTTGGCAGCACTATTCGGTACATTCCGTTTCGATTTTTCATAGAAAATTAGTCCCATCCAATCAACGGGTAATTGTAATAGATCAGCGATATTTTCTTGGTTTCGCATCCCGCAAACCTTAGTAATTTTCAATTTCATAAAAGAGGTAAAAAGGTTTAAAAGGTAAAGAGATTTAAAGGCACAAAGGCTGGAATGGACAATCTGCCACTGCCACTGCCTACTGCCTACTGCCTACTGCCACTGCCACTGCCTACTGCCAATAATCCAGTTTTAACAGCATTCGTAAAATCCATACAAGCATCTCCAGGATTATCCGTTTTCATAAAATTTTCCCCAATTAAAAAACCTTGAAAACCGTGTTCTTTTAAGTCCACAATCGTAGCTGGATGACTAATCCCACTTTCAGAAATTTTGATAAAATCATTGGGTATTTGATGGAATAAATCTTTAGAATGCTGAATATCGACTTTAAAGGTCTTAAGATTTCTGTTATTTACCCCAACAATATCAATATCTGCAGTTAATTTAGGCAATTGTTCAGCAGAATGAATTTCTGTCAATACCTCTAAATCCAAGGACTTAGCAAATTTTGCCAACGCTGCCAAGCGCTTTTTATCCAAACATTCTGCTATTAACAAAATAACATCTGCCCCAATAGATTTAGCTTCTATTAATTGATATTCATCAACAATAAATTCCTTTCTAAGAATCGGGGTTGCTGGATTATACAGCCGAGCAATTTTTAAATCCTCACTCGTCCCTTTAAAGAAATGCGTATCTGTTAGACAAGAAATGCCTGATACTCCTGCTTTGGTATAACCAGTGGTTACCTCTGCTACTTTTGCCGTGATATTAATATCTTTTTTGGAAGGAGAATGTCGCTTGAATTCTGCTATGATACCCGATTTTGCAGGATTTAATAAACTAGCTTTTAGCGATAAGGTTGGTCGGTTAAAATATTGACTTCGCTCTAAACTTTTGGTAGTTACTACTTGCTTTCTACCACCTACTTCAATGTGCTTATACGCAATAATTCGTTCTAAAATATCCATAAATTAGTCATTGGTCATTAGTCATTAGCAGTTTGTCCTATCCTAATGACTAGTAACCAATGACTAATGACTATTTAATTATTCAAATTTAAAAGTATATGCTATTTGTTCTAATACGGGCATTCCCGTAACAGGGTCTTCTTTTTCTAACCAAATATCAATATCCACAGGGTCTACATCATCTCCAAGTTCTTTTTTGCTACTATCAAATTTGACCTTAATCGTACCTTTTGCACCAGGTTTGATGGGCAAATAAGGTCTTTTTAAAACTTCGGTACAATCACAGGTAGAAACTTGAGAAATGGCTATATCCTCTGTTCCTGTATTCGTAAAAGTATATTCTATTTCTTTAAAATCCCCTCTATTAATCGTTCCGATATCAATAGTTGATTGGTCAAAAGTCATACCTGATTTTGACATTTTTACAGGTGCTGTTTTAGGTATAGCTTTTTCTATCACAGGTGCTACATTTTTTTGTGCACATGCCACAAAATTAATAGAAATTGCTAACAAAAATACATACTTCATTTTAGGAAAAAAATCCATGCTATTATATGTTTTTGAGATTAGAAAATAATCGGTTCGTAAATTTGTAAAGTATACTGCCAAACTGCCTACTGTATTACTGCTTACTGTCTACTGCTTCTGCAAATTGACTTGTTCCAAAGCCACTTCCAGTTTATCCGCAGCAATTTTTTTAAACAAAACTTTCTTGTCTTCATCCAACAACAAAATTAAAGGCGTTGTTTCTATACTGTAATTTTTAACATATTTATAATAAGGGTCAACCGTATTAATCCAGTCGAGTGCCTTATAATCTTTAAGTGCTTGGGCACAATCTCCGAATTGTTTAAAACTGGTATGACAAACGGAAAAGACTTCTACGGAGTCCAGATGCTTTTCATAAAAATCCAGTAGAACTGGCATAGATTCTTTGCAGTGACTACAATCTGGTGCCCAAAATAGGACTACGGTGTAGGGTTTATTGACGTCAGTTAAGGCCGTTTTATTGCCTAAGACAAATCTTCTATTTTCATCTTCCGTATCTTTTACTTTGATACTCTCTGCTATTTTTAATTCGTAATTATCTAAATTAGGAGACGTTCTGCCAATTAGTGTTTTTTCCCATAGTAGGGCATCTGTCGTAATCTTTGCGATTGTTTCTTCTTGTAAGAAATCGGTTTTGCCTTTCAGTGTATATTCTTTGACTAAATGAACAAAAACAGCATCCATTCCGATAAATTCGGAAGCGTAATATTTATTTAAATAGTCAAAAAAATATTTTTTGAAAACAATCGCATCAGGTGTGACTAAATTTAATACTTCATCAACCGATTGGATAATAGAATCGGGGTGAGGAACCGTCAAATTATCCATATAAAAGTTAATCATATCATTACAAATCTTTGACCTAAAAAAACGGGCATCAGCTCGTACATAATCAAAAAAGTGCGCTCTTCGATACAGATATTCTTGTAATCTTATCGTTTCTTCGTCCCCTTCAAATTCAGGAATGGTTAATTGTTTATTCGATTTGATAATAGTTGTTGCCAACTTATTCGGATGTTTTTGAATAATAGCTTCTTTATAAAGTTCAGATGTTTTTTGCAGTTTTTCTAAAGCTGCTTCTGCTTTGCTAACATCTGTTTTAGCTGCTCTTCCTGCTTGAATAGTTTTAATCAACGCTTCCACTTCTGAGCGATTCTCCGCTGAAAACTTTACATATTCATAAAAAAGCGTATTATCTGGCGCTTTCTCAAAAGTAATATCCTTAGTCAGCGTTTTCGCATCAAAGGTTAAACTATATTTTTTTTCTGCCTCTGTAATAAAGATTTCGACATATTGATTTTCGGGAGACAGGACTAATAGATAAATACCTGCGGGTAAATCTTCTGCTCCGTCAAAAATAAAAGAACCATCCTTCGCAATAGTAGCGGTATCGTCTACAAGAATGGTACTGCCCAAATAATGCGCTAAGATTAATTGTTCTTGTTCATAATTTTTAACAGTCACTTTAATTTGATAATCTTCAACCGCAAATAAGGGTGGCAGAAAAGCAAAAGCGAAGTATATAAAAAGTAAATTTTTCATCATTCACTGGTTTCGGAAAAGTTAGTATAAAATAGAAGGTGCATTAATTCAATATAATGCTGCTTATGGTTTTAGGAGTCAACTCAAAATTCCTGATTTTTGAAAGGAATATCAATCTTTTGCCACTTGTTTGACATTTGCTTAACAGATTTTTGGCTATAAACGACAACAGGTCAATAGCATACACTATCAACCTGTTGAATTATTTTTTATCTATTAAAAGAAGTATTGTTTATTCTTCACCATCCACAAATACTTCGATTTCTTTTGTTTTAACCACTAAATCAGTGAATTTACCTTTAAATCTTGTTGCCTTTACAATGTGGTTATCAATCCAATGGTAGTTTCTACCTCTTGGTTTGCCCATTAATAAACTTTGATATTTAAAGTTATGTTTCTTCAACCACATTTCTGTAATTTCTCGGTGTTCCTCTGTTCTAGAGGTGAAAAAGGTAATAATATGTCCTTCATCATACCATTTATTGATAATATCCAAAGCATCAGGATAAGGTAAACAAGTACCCATTCTTTCTGGTTCTTCATTTGGAATATCATCACAAACAGTACCATCTATATCTACTAAAAAATTCTTTACTCCGTCAGGTAATACTGGACTAATTAATCGTCCTTTATTGTCAAAAAGCGTCTTCAATTCTTGCTGATCAGCCATAAAATTATATTTGAAAATTATTGATAATTTGAATATTCTTTTTAAAAAGAAAAGCAAAGTTACTATAAAAGAGGTACAAAAGCTACTTAGTTATTGTATCTTTTACATTAAGTATTTATCCAAACGGTTATTTACGGAAAAAGTGCCAAGAATTAGTAACTTTAATACATATCTATTAATTTTATCAATAGATATTCATTAATTTTTTTTATTTCCCTTTCGCATGACACCATCTATTGTTGCCAAGTATTTAAGCCCACAAGAACGGAAAGAGCTCAATTTAAAAAATGATTGGAAAGCAAGTTATGTTGTGCTTGAAACTTGGATAACCATTGCGATTGCTTGATTTTTGTAACTTTTGTAGCACAGATGAATTTTAACACGGATATTTTTCTCTTGGATGAACAATGGAATTATTCCTTCCTGTTGGTTAACTTTAGAATAATTACTTTTGTTAGATAATATTCATCCAACATTATAGCTTCTGAAATACCCATCTCAAATAGTCCATTTTCTTTTTTGCCTTTTATTAATAGGCTTACCATTTTCTAAAGCATTGGTATCTATTGCTTTTGTTGGACTTGTTTTTATTTCTATTTTTTCTTTTTTTCAAGATAGAAAATTAACGATTCCTAATCGACTATTTATTTTTCCAATTGCCCTATTTTTCACCTTCGCTATCAGCCTATTCTATACCCATGACTTTATAGAAGGATTGGATGTATTATCAAGTCAAATAGAATTTTTGGCCATCCCTTTTATTTTTTTGATTAATCAAGTCATAATTAAAGAAAAATTTCAATACTACATTCGATTACTGACTGGGGCAACTAGCATTGCTGCTTTTATTACTTTTATTTTCTTTTTATTGCCTGCTGAAACAAACCAAAATATTGCAGCTAATATTTCGCTTTTAAAGGATTATGTAGTACATGAAAAAGCATTGGCTTTTGGGGTTTATAGCCCATTTACAGAACGATTACAGTTTAGTTATTTGATTGGTGTGGCTATTTTTTTGCAGTTGTGGTTATTCCTTAAACGGTACACGGCTGACGGTACACGGTTGACGGTAGGTTGTATGACGGTGAATGGTTTAAAGTTATTGGTGTTAGTTGGGACGCTATTAATTTTGGGCGCAAGAGGTGCGCAATTAAGTTTTTTAGGAGCAAGTATTATCTGGATAATAGGCGGGTATTTTCATTTAATCCATTCAAAATTATCCAAAAAAGTAAACGCTTTTTTTGCTTATGCTGTATTAATTTTAGGATTGGTTGTTTTTCTAATTATTACACCTTTTTTTGCTTATCAAAAAATTCCAGCCGTTAAAGTAAGGTATGACCAAATGCGTTGGGAAATAGGCACTTTTCAAGATGGTACTTTTAGCAATTATGAATACACGCATTTTACCAGCGTTCGGCGATTGCTTTCTTGGAAAAATAGTTGGGCTATCATCCAAGAAAATCCAATTTTAGGCGTTGGGATAGGGGATTATCAAGCAGCGATGGAAAAAGAATATGCCAAAGATGATTTAGGTTTTCCTGTAAATACGCAGAGTCAATTTCTATATTATTGGACGGCTTCAGGATTATTAAGTTTTGTTATTTTTTTTAGTTGCTTAGGCTATAGTTTTTTGATGTTTTTTCGGCAAAAAGACTATTGGTTTAAATTATTAGGTATGTCCTTTTTAGTTTTTTATAGTCTTCTCTTTTTGTTTGATGCACCGCTCAATTTTCAAGTTGGCGCTATGACCTTTTTGACTATTTTTTGTTTACTAGGAACTAATATTGAGGGTGAAACCTATCCATTTAAGAAGTAGTTAGGTGAAATTAAATTAACAACTTTTTTTCATTTTTTTCACCACAGAGGTACAGCGTTCATAGAGGACATGGCGTTTTTTTTGACGAGTGTAGCTTACATTTACACTCAAATACATGTATTTTTTGACACAAATAGCACAAAATAAAGTTGTTAACTTAAATTTGTCCGATTACTTAGCACTCATTAACTCATAATCTCATAATCTCATCACCTCAAAACCTCATTGTCTCATAATCTCATCACCTCATAACCATGCAATATCAACTTAAAAATATTTTACCCAATCCACTACAAGAACAAAAAAGAACCCATATATCCAATATTTGGGAAACCAGATGTAATTTAGAAAAAGGCAAAAAATATTTAGTAACTGCGCCTTCAGGAAAGGGGAAATCTACTTTTTTGCATATTTTGTATGGATTGCGCAAAGATTACTCGGGAACAGTTGCATTAGATACAAAAGAATTGTCCACCCTATCCATTCCCAATTGGGCGGATTTACGGAAGGATAATTTAGCCATTGTTTTTCAAGATTTGCGCTTATTTCCAAAATTAAGTGCGATGGATAATATCTTAATCAAGGCAAATTTGCATACCATTAAAACGGAGGAAGACATCCAAATAATGGCTAAACAATTGGGAATTGACCATTTATTAAATCAGAGTTGTGCAACACTTTCTTATGGTCAGCGCCAAAGAGTAGCGATTATTCGTGCTTTATGCCAGCCTTTTGATTTTTTATTCCTAGATGAACCTTTTAGTCATTTAGATGACGCAAATACAGAAGCAGCTTTTCAGTTAATAGAAAGTGTTTGTTCTGAACAGAAATCTGGCTATGTATTGGTAAGCTTAGGCGAGCAGTTTGGGCGGGAATATGATGTGGAGTTGATTTTGTAATAATTAGGACTCAATAATAAACTGTAGGATACTTAGTATTTTTGGTAGTTCTGTTAATAAATAGCGATTTTCGTCAATAGTGATTACATTATTTTCATATTTAAGAAAACGCCATTCAATACCTGTGGTGCTACATCCGTATAATACAGGTACTTCTTTGTTACCTTCCAATTCATTAAATTTCTTAGCACCAATTAGTTGGGCTGCACATTGAATTGTTCCCCCTTCTAAATTTTGTTTTTTAGCTTCAGTAATACAAAAAATAGGTGCGGTTATAAAATCTTGAATTCGACTATGCGAAAATATGAAATCGCACTCTCCTCTCAGTCCTAATTTTATATCTGCATCTAAATTCATCCCAGAGTAAATAGAAAAACTATTATTATTATTGGAACTTAATTCTAATAAAATCGGGGTGACCAGCCGTTCAGACCTAGATTTTTCACTTCCAAACCCCAATTCTTTTCCTTTTTGTAGGGCTTCCAATAACCATGAAGAAGGGACTTGTTTTTTTAGCGTAGGAAATAACGCTTTTGCTTCAAATCTGACTTTGAATTGCTTGATTAAATCTACGGAAGTAAATTCACTATAAGCCATAAGTTTTTATACAAATTTAAGCTTTTTTAAGGAAACTGATGGTTAGTACTTTCAGAACTTTAACATCTGAAAGTACTAACTAAAATTATCTTGCCAATTCCTTCACTTTTTCAAACAAAACATCCTCATCACCTGGCTTATATTTTCTTTTGTGGTAAACAATTGTTCCATCCTTATCAAAAACAAAGACTTGTGGCAAACCATTTAGACCAGCAGGCATTACTTTCATAAATTGCCTAGTATAATCATGATAAGCTTCAAAAGTCCATTGTCCAGACTTTACTCTTTTGGTAAATTTTTCTGCATTTTTAGGAAAATCTGTAGAAATCGCATACAGGTTAAAATCCGCTTCTTCTTGCCATTGTGGAAATTTCTTTGTGATAGCTGCTAACTCCAAGCCACAAGGATAGCAAGTCGTCAACCAAAACATAACGACAGAAGGTTTACCGTTTTGCTTAAATACCTTAGAAGAATTAAGGACTTCCCCATCTGGTGTTTTTAAGTCAATATTATAAGGATAATCTGTTTTAATAGGTAATTCTAAAGGGTAACCTGGAGGCAAATAACCTTGGGTTGGTTGAGTTGGTTGTTGAACGGCAACTGCTGCTTTCGCAGTTTCAACTTTAGTAGGTTGTTCCTGACAAGCAGTGAACGATAAAATTAATGTCAGAACGAAGAGTAAATTTTTCACGGGAATGATTTATGTTGTGATTGTTGAATGTTAGTACTTAATTCAAAAAATAGTTGTTTTTAGCTTTTATATGATAAACAATTACGACTTTTGCATTTCAAAAATACACTTAAAATTAAGGCAGCGCAAGATTTGAGGAACTTAAAAAAAATAACTTGAATATTTTGTCAGACACTTATGCTGAAAAAACGATTCATTTTAAGTGTTTTAGCTAAGTGTCTGACTTTGTAAAATAGTCAATTTTTTTATTGATAATAAGTAAGACAATACTGTACCCCTACTTTTTTGAAATGCCTAAAAATGAGTAAATGAAGAGATGATAAAATGACTAAATTGTGGTCAAAAGTCTAAATAGAGACCTGATATCCAGTTTTAGCGCATTATTTTCTCATTTATTAATTTACTCATCTACTCATTTTAATAAAATTAATTTTTGTAGGGTAGAGTACTAAGAAAATTAATATAGTATCAGAATGACCGATATAAATTCTATTTATCAAAAAAGAGCGACCGAATTTGCTGTAATTGCAAAAGAATTAAAAGAAAAATACAATCGTTTTTCCATTATACGGTTAATTGTATTTTTTGCTGCCGCTTTTATGGCTGTTTTTATGTTTGCTAAATTTAATGCCTTCGCAGGCATTGTTTTTTTAATACTTGCTTTATTAGGTTTTAGCAAATTTGTTTTTTGGCATCGAGCCATTTTACAACAAGCCAACCATCATCAATTTTTATCCGAAATCAATTCAGAAGAGGTCGATGCTTTAGCTCATGACTATCAGCAATTTGGAGGAGGACAAGATTTCATAGACCCTATGCACCCGAATACGGTGGATATGGATATTTTTGGAGAGTACTCCCTTTTTCAATATTGCAATCGAACATCTACAGCTATTGGACAGCAAGCTTTAGCCAATTATCTAAGTACAACAGCAAACGAACCAGAAATTTTAGCTCGTCAAATAGCGATTAAAGAACTTTTTCCTAAATTAGATTGGCGGCAAAATTTTCAGGCAATCGGTAGAGTGACCGAAGACAATGCAGACCATTTGCGGATGTTAAATAGTTGGTTAACAGATGAACCATTTGTTAGTACGAATAAATGGCTGAAAATGGCCTTAGTATTTGTTCCTATTTGGATGTTGGTCGGTATGTCTCTTGCCATTTACTATTTGTCTTGGCCGATAGCACTTTTCTTTGTTTTATTACCAGGAATTATTTTGAGTAAAACGGTTGAGAAAGTCAATGAAACCCATAATCGGACAACCTACGCTGAAAAGATGCTTTCTTTTTATGCCAAACTAATACAGCACATCGAAACAGCATCTTTTGAATCGGATAAATTGAATACGCTAAAAACTGATTTTATCAATGATAATCAAAAGGCATCTACCCAAATTCAACAGCTATCTTATATTATTGGACAATTGAACGTTCGGTATAATGCCTTTGCAGTTCTCTTTAATTTAGCAGGTTTATGGGATTTGCATTATGTCAATAAATTGGAAAAATGGAAAGCTATTAATAAGGAAGCATTACCCAAATGGTTTGCGGCTTTACAAGAATATGAAGCCTTAAATAGTTTAGCTACTCTATATTATAATAATCAGGATTGGACCTTTCCGACCATTACTGAAAATAATTCCCTAAAAGGAAATCAACTAGGGCATCCACTGATTCATCATGCCAAGCGAATTGCCAATGATTTTAATAGCCCAACACAAGCACATATTAAATTGGTAACGGGGTCGAACATGGCGGGAAAGAGTACTTTTCTAAGAACGGTTGGTATTAATATTATTTTGGCGATGTCAGGTTCAGCTGTTTGTGCGAAAGAATTATCCCTTCCATTGTTGCAAGTTTATACAAGTATGCGTACCCAAGATGCTTTGCACGAAAGCACGTCTTCTTTTTATGCAGAATTAAAGCGATTAAAAGTGATTATCGAGGCAGTAGAACAAGAGAATAATATCTATTTCTTGTTAGATGAAATATTAAAGGGGACGAACTCTAAGGATAGACATACTGGTTCAAGAGCTTTAATTGAGCAAATGATAAAGAGTAAAGGGGCGGGAATCATCGCAACACATGATTTGGAATTAGGAAACATGGAGGCAACTGCAGCAGGTGCGATAGAAAATTTATGTATGGAAGTAGCGGTAGAAAATGGAAAATTGCGCTTTGATTATACGTTAGAAAAAGGCGTAAGTAAAAGTTTTAATGCAACTATATTGATGAAAGAAATGGGGATAAATATTCAGTAATCGTATTTATTCACCAAAGGGCTTAGCGCATGGGGCAGAGGGGGAAATAGCAAATGGCTGAAAAACTTTAAGACTTACGAGGAAAATCTTTCAAATAAAATTAGACCTACGCTCAATGCCCTTACCAATAACTTATATTTTATTCAAACAACTACTTTCAAACTTAGAAGATATACAATGTAAACGGTAGTGTTCGGGCTAGAACCAAAAGTAGTGATAGGCTTACAAGTGTAGTTGCTCTAGTTGTCCAGTAGTTGTTGAATATTTCTTTATTGGGGGTTTATTTGTCACGGATATAAAAAAAAATAAGTATTTGTGACATGGTTAGATACTACAAATATAGGGGAAAGAAAATTAAAAAACCTAGTAAGTATAGTATTTTTATATTTCATAATAAAAAAATAATACGATTGATTAATAGTAGATAAAACCTGTTAGTGGTTCAAGTCATAAGTAATTGATAGTTTAATCGAGTGTATTTTTTCTTTAGGCAAGGCATTTTTTTTGAGAATAGC
>JBGCFJ010000859.1:0-7189 GCA_045106885.1 Saprospiraceae bacterium | reverse complement strand
TTTCCTTTAATAAACACCGAATAAGTTGCTAGGAAGTCAACAAATTCATCACAGCAAATCGCAAATATCGAACACCCCTTTCCTCTTAAAAAAAAAAAAAAAAATTACCGCTTTGGACAACTTCATTCCGCAAGGTTAATTGAAAATCATTGCTTGTACCAAATTTAGTGTATTGAAAGCAAAGGATATTGGATTCAGGGGTATAAGGACTAGTAAAGTCTGCATGTTCATTGATGATTTGTTGAAACTGTCGAGTCTTTTGATATAGGGTATCAATGAATTGAGCCATGCCTTTTTCTCCCGTTGCAGCCAGCACCCAAAATAATTTAGTGCCAATAGCTGCTTTTGTACATTCCAAAGAATAAGAAATCGTATCTCTACCGACTTCTTCTTTTTCATGAAAAAGATAACTGCCTTTTTGTTGAAAAGTAGTTCCTAAAGTTTGATAATCCTTAAATAAAACAGCGGCACAAAGCGTCGAAGTTTGCATCATTTTATGTGTATCCCAAACGAGCGAATTAGCTCTTTTTACCCCTTTTAAAAAATACTTTTCTGTGGGAGAAACCAATGCGCTTGCTCCATGCGCCCCATCCACATGGTACCATAAATTATTTTCTTCGCAAAAATGCCCAATCTCATCTATGGGGTCATATAAACCTGTAGCAGTCGCACAAGCATTGGCGACGACTGCCATGACTCTTTTTCCTTCTTCTTTGGCTCTTTTGTAAACAGGTAATAAGGCTTCTGGTCTTAATACTTCCCAGTCGTTGACGGCTACCGATAACATAGATTTCTTACCCATTCCCATAATAGAAATAGCTCTCGCAACGGAATAATGTGCCACTTCTGAGCCTAATACGACCAAGTCATTAGGCGTACCTTCAACCCATGATTCAGGGGCAATAGCTGCTCTAGCGGCTAATAAAGCGGTCAGATTAGCTGCAGAACCTCCATGTGTTAGAATACCACCACCATTTCCCGGTAGTGGTTGTCCATTTGATAAAGTACTTCCTTTAAACCAACCTACTTTAGACAACATCCAATTGACGACTACCATTTCGATAGCTATGGCAGAAGGGCTCATTTCATAAATAGAAGCAGGGCTATTAATGACCCCATGAATAAAATCTGCCATACCAGCGGCAACGTGCGGCACTGCCACCTGATGACCGATGAAATGAGGATGATGTAGGTGTTGTGTATTGGGTAAATAAGCGTCTAGAAAGTCACTTGCAGCTTGAGGGGTAAAACCACCCGTTTTAATCCATTTTTCTAAATGCATCAATTCGGCCAATTCAGTAATAGGTTTTTGTACAAGCACCTTCCCCTTGCCAGCCCGACTCTCCGTTAAATAATCTTGTAATTTTTCGACCACAACAGCAGCAATTGCCTTAAATTCCTGTGGGTTATTTTTCATGATTGTAGCTATGGATGATGTTAGAATAGGAAAATGTTGACTTAAAAATTATTGCGACCGATATTTGTCGGTATCTACTTATCACTTATCGTTTTAAACTAAATATAAGTGAAATAACATGCGAATAAGTTTGATTGCGTTGTTCGCCAACATCGGTGAAGGCGTAATCAATCTTAAATTGCTGAATCTTTAGGCCAATGCCTAAATTAGGTTGAATGGTTAAGAAATTCTGGGTATCAAAATTGCTTTCTTTTTGAAAGTTGTTCGCACCCAATCGAAAAAAGAGTAAATCTTTAAAATCTAATTCAAGACCTATTGCCAAATCTAAACTAATCGGGTCGGCACTAATCAAGGTATTTCGTTGTCCGTCGGTCGTAGCAATCCAATCCATTTCTGCCAATAAACTCCAATTATCATTTAATTCAAAAGGACGAGCGACACCAAGGGTAATTTGTGGACTAGTTTTTTCCACAGAATTAATCGGTAAATCATTACCTGTCAAGGATAGTACTGATTTTTCGGCATCAGATAAACTAAAAGACCAAGCATTAAAAGTATTCGTTGCATCTTTGACGACTACCCCAAAACGCCATTTTTTGCCAAAATATAATAAAGCAGCATCTAGTCCGAAGCCCCAGGAAGTAGCAAAAGGGCCAATTTGTCTATAGACAATTTTAGCATTACCACCAACATATAAATTTCCTTTTTTTGTTTTTAATTTTTGAGAATAACTACCTAGAAAAGCATAGTCAGCCGAAGAAAAAGGCACGATATTATCATAATTGATGGAGCCATCTGCTTCAAAAAGACTTAAAGTATTTGGTATGTCATCTATCCCAAATCGAATAATAGATAAGCCAAATTTTCTATCTGGTTTAGACAAAGGTAATACCGCCCCTAAATAATCGAATTTTGCGACGCCCGCAAATTGCTCAGTATGCATGGCGCCAAATTGAGGTCCATCTAATTCAATTGCACCAAGAGCGGCAGGATTCCAATAGCTCGCAAAAAGAGAATTGGTACTAGCTACGTTAGCATTTCCCATGCCTCTCGCTCGAGCACCGATACCAATGGATAAAAATTCATTGGAGTATTTTTGACTAAAAAGGTCAGTTAAACCAGTAAAGATAATCAGTAATAAGAAAATATATTTGATAAAATTCATTAAATGCAGAAGATTTGTTACAGTACAGAGGTTATGGCAAACGATGAACGATTTAACTAAAAAATGGCAAAATAGTGCTTTTAATTAGTCTTAGGGTGCAGAAAATAAATAACCTACTCAAATTTTAGGAAGTTAATTTTTCTTTAGACAAGGCAAAAAACGCAGACAATGCAGGGCATTGGCGAGTATTTTTAACGAAGTATAAAGGAAAATTAAAGAGTAAAATGGGCAGATTATATTTTTCCTGTTCCCTTAAAACGAAAATAGTAAAAACTTAGTCTTAAAAGGACGGTCTTTAAAATCACAAATAAACAGAAAAAAAATTACAGGATGACCTGATTTCCTACCTCTGTGCCTTTTTACCTTTAAACCTTGTTATCTTACTAAAGGTGTCTATCCTTGAAAACAACTCCATAATCTTCTAATTCTTGTAATAAAGGGTCATAAACTGCTTGGTGCATAGGTACAGCCATTCCCATTTCTTTGATTTTCCCAGTCATTACTTTTTTGAGCATAATTGCCATTGGTAAGCCTACCACTTTAGACAGAGCGGTATTGTCTCCATCTTCTCCTGTTAAAGATAAGGTAGAAATTAAGGTCTTTCTTTCACCCTCCAAAATGTAATCATATTCATGTTGCATAATGATGACATCTTTTTCCTTTAATTTCAAGGACCATTTATCTAGCAAGACCGTTTCTAAAAGTAAGGCAGGCGTTGCTCTCGAAAACTTGATTCTTCTTTTACTAAATAACCCCAACCATTCTAATTGTTTCATAACTTTAGAAAATGGGGTGACGCCCAACTTATTAGCCATTCTTTCTTTGACGGATCCTCCAGGTTCGTCCTGTAGATAAGCTTCCATCCATTTGTGAAAAGACATTTTCTCAGAATCTAAAATAGGGTAAGATCCATCCGTTAAGCCAATTTGAATTAAAGCGTTCCAACCATCACAAAAACCTGGGTAACGTAGGGTAGCTCTATAAATATTGGGAACATCATTTAAACCATAAGTTTTTTTATGAAGTAGAGAATCTCGATTGGCATAAGCTTCCAATTCCCCAATGCCATCAATGTTAAGGGTTTTATAGGTTTGAAAGAGTCGATGATAAGGAATATATTTTTTCTTACCTTTTTCTAAGTACTGGGCAGTGCCTTGTCCCATTAAAACCAAATTTCTTGGATTCCAGGTAAACTTAAATTTCCAAGGATTATCTGTCAAATATTTAGGGTCAACCAAACCACCACCATAAGACCGGAAATTGACGACTTTTCCACCCTTCGCACGAATGTCGTCTAGTCTTTTTTTAGCGGCAATATGTTCTAGCCCTGGATCCAATCCTCGTTCCCCTGTAAATACCAATTCCCTATCTCTTGCTTCATCTCCGAGTCGATACATTTCTCTCGAAACATAGGAAGAAGTGATAAAAGGTTTCTGAAATTTAATACAATCATGTGCTACTTCTAAATGTAAATGGGCAGGGAGTAAAGAAATGACGGCATCTGTACGAGCCAAATGGTCTTTCCTATCATTATTTTTAGAAACATCTAACCAGATAGCCCTGGCATTTGGATGATTTTTTACTTTAGACTTAGCCAATTCTAAATTAGCGTCAGCAACTGTAATAAACCAATTATGAGTGGTAGCTGCTTTACACAAATAATTAATTAAAGCGGAAGAAGAACGACCCGCACCGATGACAAGAATATTATTCATTTTCTTTAGTTTAGCACTATATTATCCTAAAAGTTAACTAAATTAATTTGGAATGCTTTATTTGTTAGGTGAAGGCTCAATATAAAAACAAATAAATAAGAATAGCAAAATTTTGTTTGGTACTTTTACATTAAATTTTTATTGTAGTAAAAAATAACTTGTTAAAATATTAAAAATAAGCTAGTCAATATGCAGCAAAAAAAATTAATAGTGGCATGGGAAGAATTTAAATCTTTAACAGATTTACTACCTAAGGAGGAAACGTTATTGAAGTTAGCTCAATCGAGTTTGAAAAACGCTTATGCACCCTATTCTAATTTTCAGGTAGGTGCAGCAATTTTACTAGAAAATGGAGTAATGGTAGGTGGTAGCAATCAAGAGAATGCAGCCTACCCGATGTGTCTTTGTGCCGAACGAGTAGCGCTGTCTGCGGTGGCATCACAGTACCCTAATTCAATCATTAAAGCAATGGCGATTACGGTAAAAGCGCCGAATCAAATTATTAGACAACCTGCTATGCCTTGTGGTTCATGTAGACAAGCATTATGTGAGAAAGAATACCATCAAAAAGAAAAAATTAGATTAGTCATTAGAGGAGAGGAAGGGCCTATATATTGTTTCCAATCTGCTAAAGAAATCTTACCATTTTCGTTTGATGCCAGTTTTCTATAAAAAAAATGAACATACTAGTTGCAATTCTCGTTACTATTATGGAAACTTAGCGTCATAAAAAAGCTAATTATAGATAAGATAAGTTTTACTTATTCAGTTATATTAAAAAAAATAGCAAACAATACTGTAAATATTGATTAATATTGAAAATTATTACTTCCCAATTTTTTATTACCCTTATATTTGCAATTCTTTAATCACAAGACTTGATGACTTTTAATAAGTTGTCTTAAAACAAACGAATAACTTACGAATTATTCCCTAGTCAATATGTCGTTAAGTCACATCAAAAAATCTTAAAAAATTTATGTTAGAAGGTACTGTTAAATGGTTTAACCTAGAGAAAGGATACGGATTCATCAAGCGCAAAGGAGGCGGAAAAGATGTATTTGTACACATTAATGAAGTCTTAGAATCAGGCTATAAGACACTTTATGAAAAAGAAGAAGTAGAATTCGAAATTATAGAAAATGACAGAGGCCAGATTTGTGCAAGAAATATCACTGCATTTGAATATGTAGACGAATAACTAAGGGTTCGTTTTTCTTATTTAAGAAGCACTAAATAGTGCTACAAAATTGACTAATAATAGTATTGTTAAATTGTTTGTTTAACTGAGTAGATAGTTACAACAGTTTAACAATATTAGCCGTTAGTTAAGTTGGTCATTATTGGATTTATTACTACCAATCTTATATCACACCTTACATATCTTCTATTGCGTTAACATCTGATTAACAAAAATTCAAACTTCATAAGATACACAATGTATGTCTTGGTATTACCTTTGTAATAAATAATACAAAAACAACGTTTTAGAGATTTCTAAAATACGTTATTTTTGCATTTTTTTGCAAATGTGTTTTTTAAGACAAATTTAGTAAGTAAAAGAACAGAAGTCATTTAATTTCGTTAATACTATCAAATTGATTCCTTCTTTCATTTAGTTTACTATATATCTTAAGGAATCAATATTTTATAATCACACAAATTAAAGTTAAAATGAAATTAAGAATTGCTATTTTAAGCCTTATGGCAGCAAGTTTATTCATGGTTGCTTGTGGTGGCGGAGACGCTTCTGTAAGAGATGAAGCTAAAAAAGCTATCCAAGCTAATCCAACACCAGCTGCGCCAGTGACACCAACGGCTGCACCAGCAACACCAGCAACACCAGCTGCACCAGCAGGCCCTACTACTACTTTATCTTTTGATAATTTAGAGTATGATTACGGTACAATCACTTCTGGAGAGAAAGTACAGTATGCTTATAAATTTAAGAATACAGGTTCTGAGCCTTTAATCATCAGCAACGCAAAAGGAAGTTGTGGATGTACTGTTCCTGAATGGCCAAAGGAGCCAATTGCACCAGGTGCATCTAGTGAAATTTTAGTTCAATTTGATTCTAGCAACAAGAGTGGTAACCAATCTAAGCGAGTTACACTGACTTCTAACACTAACCCTGCTCAGACATTTTTGACTATCAAAGGTATCGTAAACAAGGCAGAAGAAGCAAAGTAATCATTTGTATATTTGAGGATAGTATCGTTTTGAGCCTATTGTCAAAACAAGTTTAAGGATAAAAAAGACCGTATTCAATCACTTGAATACGGTCTTTTTTGTTTAATTAGAGTCTGTCCGTAAACTTGTGCTTTGCCTGTCGAACGTAATCGCCAAATTTATTTGGCTGATTCAAAATATTGACTGTCAGTAATTTATGAACCTACCAAATAAATTTGGTGGTTACGAGCGGAACAAAATCGACTTTACGGACAGACTCTAATTAGGTACATTTATACTAAGTGTAAAACGGATGGAGAACTTACCATCTAATGAAAATTCTCAATAAGAAGAGCAAAACCATTTCATCGGATAGACTATCGTCGTCCGATGAAATGGTTTCAATGAATAGCTATCTGTACAGTCATCGGACGATTTAAATTGGACTATTGAGTACTTACTTACGACTGGACATTTTTTAGGACACGGAGTACACAAAGTGAAGATTATCAGTAATTTATACTCTGTGAGTTATTGACCGCAAAAAGATTTCAATTTATTTTTTGTGGTGACGAAGCTACACTCCTTAAAGGAATTTTGGGTTAATTACTCCTACAGACGGGGTCAGAGCGCTGCTCTTTTAGTAAAAAATTAAGGAGCGTAGCTTCGAAACGGTCTGTAGGAATTGCTGAATGTCCATTTTCCCTTTAAGGAGCGTAGCTT
>JBGCFJ010000858.1:0-4377 GCA_045106885.1 Saprospiraceae bacterium | reverse complement strand
CGCCATGTTGTTCAATGGCTGCAAGTGGTAAAATGACTGGAGTATTTTTATCCAGTTCCGCTATTTGAGGTGAGGGTAGTTGGTCCCAGTACATGAAGTTAATTTTCAATTTAAAATGTTCAATTTTCAATTTTCAAAACGTGCAAGTCTAAGTATACTTCATTAGACAAATTCTTCAATTCTAATTAGACTTGTTATTTTCAAAAGAATACATAAAATCATTAGCGACCATGTCCCAATCTTCTTTGCAAAAAGCAATAATGTCTCTTTCTACTAACATTTCCCAAATTTGCTGACGGTCTTTGTCTTTTGGGAAAGGATTTTGATAATTTGATGTATTCATTTCATTTTTTTTGTAGATAATAAGTAGTTGAGACCAACTATTTAACTCTATTTTGTCAGATTAAAATAATGTTTGGTTTAGATATCCCAAATTTTTAAAATTTGGCATATCTAGGGTTTTCAAACCAAAGTTAAATTTTATTTTTTAGCTTTTTCAGAACAAAAAAATAATCTAACAAAGTAGAGTTAAGTAGCTGAGCTTAAATAGTTGGTCTCAGGTATTTACGACCAGCCAACATATCATCAAAAGCGAATTTAAGTTGGTCAAGTGTATAAGTTTGCGTTATCAGTTCATCTAATAATAAATCGCCTTTATCGTATAAGGCGACGAATTTCTTCTTTAAACATACTCTTTTTTAGCTACTTGAAAATGTGCAATAGCATCCTCTTCCACGTCTATGCCCAAGCCTACTCCTTCTGGTAAATAAGCATAAGGCGGCTTAAAACTTAAAGGTGTTTTTAGCAAATCATGTGTCCGAATCATCCGACCAAAAATATCGCTTGGCCAAATACAAGAAGCTGCCGCTGCAGCAGAGTGTAAATACATCGCTTCTAAGATACCTAAATCTATTTCTGAACCATGCCAACAAGGCAAACCTGCTGCAGTAGCGATATAATCTAAGCGTTGAAAATTAGCCAACCCACCATTAAAATTATAGCCGTCTATCGCTTTCGCCTGAATGGCTTGAATCGCATCTTTAACCCGTTGTCCATGCAAAATATAAGGCAAAGAAACATGCAAAACGATAGGCACAGAACTGTACTGTCTCAATAGCGCATATTCCGACAACATCCAACGAGGAATCGGGTCTTCTAGGCATAATACATTCCCTATTTCCGCTAGTGCGTCTGCTCTTTTTCGCACTTCTCCAGGATATAACCAACGTTCATTTGGGTCTAAAATAACTTCCATATTAGGCGCTGCTGCTTTGATGCTTTGACACCATCCTTTCACATCATCTTCTAAATCCGTTTTGAATTTAATGCAATCATACCCTTGGTCTGCAAATTTCTTAACTAAATCCCCTATTTCTTCCAATCTTCGATGGCTTGACCAAGCGCCAACCCTAACCTTATCTTGTACAGGACCACCCAATAAATCGACCACTCGCATATTATGCGCTTTGGCATAGGCATCGTAAATCGCACATTCAAATCCATCATATTCTCTGCAAAAATTAAAAGGTAATTTTTGTAGGGTTAAGGTTCTGATGTCCGTTCCTAATAACACATTAATAATATCGCTGACGACTTGCCAGTTATGGTCTCGATAACATTCGCCCCAACCAATAATGCCATTACTCAACTCCATTTTCATTATCAATTTTGGCAATTCGTCAAATTGGAGCGACCAACCAGATTTGGCGCCTTTGGGCAGTTTGTGCAAAGGTTTATTGATGCCTTTGCTTTCGATAACCCCTTCGTGAGCGGGAACGATAACTTCGTAGCAGGTGAAAGATTTTATTATCATAATTCAAGTAATTGACAGATGGTATTTTTATACAAATAGTCTATTCGCAAAATCAAGTAAATTTAGTAAAATTATGTGTACGTACACAATTATCACTAGCTTATATAGCATTTAAAGTAAAATACTAATGAGCTTACCTAGAAGAATTGCTGATATTTTAGTTATCAAAGAATAGTGGATTCCCCAATGCTAAGACGGCTCAACCGACCCTACGTCCGCAAATTTATTGGCATCCAGCATTGGAGACAGATAATACAGGAAAGACCAATTTTTCCTTTTTTCAAACGGATGATTTAGGTGCTTTTGAGATTGAAATAGTGGTGCAAGGTGAAGCTGGTGAAATGGGGTATGGGAAGTGGATTTATGAGGTGATTTATTAACCATTCACATAATCCCGATTGAACAACATTATCGTTTTACCAGCATCTACATATATCGTTTGCCCCGTAACCGAACGACTTAAATCGGACAATAAAAAAGCAGCCATATTGCCACAATCAACAGGTTCAATAAAATGATGTAGTACTTGCTGATTATCTACAAAATCTTGCACCCATTGGTGAGGGTCTGCTGCCCATGTTTTGATTAAATCATAATTTTGTTCTGCATGTACCATACCTGGGCCAATGCAGTTGCAACGGATATTATACTTACCCAACTCATAAGCAATGGCTCTTGTAAAGCCTTCAATAGCTGATTTGGTACTAGCATAAGTAGAATAATTAGGAGGGGCGGAAGGGCGGAGGGGCGGAAAGGAGGGCTGTTGCTTTCTCCTATATCATCATGTGAATTTTCTGGTCTGCTTCTAAGTAATAGCTTAGATTTTCTTGCATGACGACATCCAAGGGTAAATATTGGATAGGGGTTAGCTCTTTTTTCCGCACCAGATGGTCAAAAATATTTAAGATGCCTAAATAGCCTTGTTTGACGGGGTTTTGATTGATGAGGAAGTTAATTTTTTCGGATTGTAAATAAGTTAAATTTTCAGGAATTAAATCAAAACCGACTAATTTTAGTTTCGTCGCCTGTGCTTCTGATAACACATTAACCAATTGATATAACCTGGAAGTCGTTACAAAAATACCTTTTAAATTAGGATAGCTTTTTAATTGATAATTAATGAATTTTCTAAAGGCATTCGTATCAGTTGGATTTTCGTAACTCGTTTTAATAATTTGAATATTTCGAGTGGCGTGGTCAATAAAATAATTTTGAAAGCCCTGTTCTTTTTCCAATAAATGTTTAGAATTATAGACGCCTCTTTCTAAATGTAATGCCATTACCGCATCTCCATTTTCTATCCCAAAATCCAACAATTTAGCTGCTAAGACACCGCTTTGGTAAGAATCTTGCCCCACATAACATTGAAATGCAGCATCTTCTCTTTTCAAATAAGTATTAATTAAAAAATACTTTAAACCCATTTCTTCGCATTCATTCAAAAATTTATGGGCTTCATTGTAATAAACTGGAGCGACTAATACCGCATCATAATTGCCCACTAAAATCTGGTCACAACAATTGGTATAGGCTTTAGTATCTCCATCTGAAAAATGAAAAAAATCAACATTTATCCCATAATCTCTAGTAGAATTGAGCGCTTTTTGAATGCCGTTTTTAGGTTGTCTCCAAAAAGAGTCATCATCAGGATTGGGTAATAAAGCAGCAATTTTCCAAACTCGATTATACGCCAATGCACTTGCAATGACATTAGGGCGATAATCCAACTCTTCCATTACTGCCAACACTCGCTTTTTCACATCAGGAGACACATGCCCCCGTTTGTGAATGACTCGGTCTACCGTTCCTTTAGAAACCCCTGCTTTTTCTGCAATGTCTATAATTCTTATTCTTTTTTTCATTATCCAGCTACGTAGTGGGACAAAAATAAATTTACATTCTTTTTAAGTCAAAATAATCGTCGAAGTCTCTTAAAGTAAACCGTTTTGTTCGTCGATTATTCCGACAGAATGTAAATTTATTTTTCATCGTCCCTATAATAAGTAATGCAGCTCAATTAATCGGGTAATTTTGTAGCAGCCTTTTTCCGCTATTTTTCACCAAAAAATAAATCCGTAGCGGTGCTATGCATTGATTTTTTGGCAAAAACTATCGAAAAAATTCAAGCTAAAAATTTTACCCGATTAATCAATCCGCATTACTTAGAAATCCAAAATCTAAAACTACAAATTTAAAATCTAAAAGTGTATAAATCTATAGCCTAAAAACAATATCAATTATTTAAAATATCAAATATGTGTCCGAAAACACAATTTGTATTTTATATCCAAATTTTCAATTAATTTATAATATTCAAAACACTGCTTAATATTAACTATTTAGCATCTTACCCAATAAAATATTGATTAATTAATTATATAAAAAATATTTCTTCAAAATAAATTACGTGTTCGCACACAATCTTAATCTTATTTTTTATATTTACGATAATTATATCCTAAATTTTGAACATATTAGACTCAAAGAATAGATATGGGACACCCAAAATCTCCACCATCTATCCTTACCTTTTTATAAACTATAATTAAATAAATCTTAAAATT
>JBGCFJ010000857.1:0-2915 GCA_045106885.1 Saprospiraceae bacterium | reverse complement strand
GCATGGAGCGATGGTAGCACCGATCAAAGGAGGGTTGATTTAGCCGCAGGAGATTATAATATTACCGTGACTGACGCAGGTGGTTGTTCAACGGTCGTTCCTGTTACTTTAGGTGCAGGCGATAATGCCCCAGTCGCTAATTTTGATTTAAGTTTTGATGATTTAGACGGTACATTTACGAATACTAGGCAGAATGGAACCACTTATAGTTGGGATTTTGGTGATGGGGCTTCTGCAAGTGGCAATGATGCAACTCATAGTTTTAATTCAGAAGGAGCTTATACCATTTGCCTTACTGCCACTAATGACTGTGGCAGCGATACGTATTGCAAAGAATACACCATCCAAGCATTAAATACCAATAAATCTTTTGAATTTGATTTTGGAGAAGTTTCAGGGACCGTTGGTAATACTATCAAAATCCCTGTCTATGTCCTTAATTTTAAATCAATCGTAGGTTTCCAAAAATCGGTTCATATCGAAGACCCAAGTGTCGCTAAGATAATAGGCATTACCGACTTAAATTTAAAGGATTTATCTACTGGCTTATTTAGTTTAAAAGAAGACCAATTTACCATGTCTTGGTTCGATGGTTCGATTGAAGGGGTAGATGTACCTGATTCCACCATTATTTACCAAATAGAAGTAGAATTATTAAGTGATGATATTTGTACAGGAATTATCATTAAAGAAGACCCCCTACCAACAGAAGTGTATAAAAAAGTAGGTACTTCTGAAGTGGATGTAGCAGCATTTAAACGAACAGGGGAAATTTGTATTGGAAATGGCGGCACTACTGACCAGGCAGCTAAGATTTCAGGAGTCATTACTATGGAAGATGGGATGACTCTTAGTGAAGTCAACCTAAGTTGTACGAATCAAGAAACAATTACCAATACAACTGATGGGGCTTATTTATTTTCAGATTTAACGCCCGCTATTTATGAAATTACACCGACAAAAAACATTAATCCTTTAAATGGCGTCACGACTTTCGATTTGGTCATTATTCAGAATTATATTTTAGGTAAACAAAAATTCGATTCTCCTTATAAATTGATTGCCGCAGATGTCAATAAAACAGGAACGGTTACCGTTTCAGATATTTTAGAATTAAGAAAATTATTATTATCTGACATTACCGATTTTACTAAAAATACCGCTTGGCGATTTATTCCTACTGATTACGAATTTCCTAATCCAGAAAATCCATTTCAGGAAGCCTTTCCAGAATCAACTACCTTAACTGTAACTGATAAAAACTTGACGGCTGACTTTATTGGGGTCAAAATAGGAGATGTTAATTTGACTGCCACCCCAAATAATTTAGTAGTGGCGGAATCAAGAAATACGCAAAAAGGTTTTTTCATAATAAGCACTACTGATAAATATCTCCAAAAAGGAGAAACAACCACCCTTACTTTTAAAGGAGAAAATCTGGCTAATTTATTAGGTTTTCAATATACATTAAAAGCAGTGCCTTCAGCTTTGACCATTGAAAAGGTAGAAACATACACAAGTTTTACTAAAAATAATATCGGCCAATCACTTCAAAATAAAGGGTATTTATTAACTAGTTGGATAAATGAACAACCAGAAAAATCAACGATTCCTCAAGCCTTATTCACTCTAACCTTAAAAGCTCATCAAACGGGCAATTTAAGCGATTTATTAAGCATCAATTCTGATTTCTTAGTAGCCGAGGCTTATGACAAAACAGGCAATCATTTAAATATTCAATTGGTTTTTGACGCTTTAACACCAGCCAATAATCTTGATTTTAAACTATCTCAAAATCAACCTAATCCTTTTGCACAAAAAACCGTAATAAATTATCAATTACCTGACAATGGACAGGTACAATTAAATATCTTTGACATTCAAGGTAGTTTATTACAATCTATTGAGGAAAATGGGCAAAAAGGGCAAAATTCAATAACAATTCATAGCTCCAATTTACCAACGGGTGGGATTTATTATTATCAATTAAGTACCCCGTTTGGAATCGCTATGAAAAAGATGTTGTTTGTAGCGAAGTGATTCGGTAATTTTCAATTTAAAATTTTCAAGTATCAATTTTCAAAAAATGCAGTTGAAACTATGTTAATATAAAGTGCAAAGCCGTCAAGTTCCGCATTTTAACCCATCCCCAGCCCTTCCCTTTGAAGGGAAGGGAGTCGTTAAAATCGAAAATCATTGGCTAAATTGATGATAATTTTCAGTTTCAACCTAAATTAGTTCCCCTCTTTTTGAAGAGAGGGGTTAGGGGTGAGTTAATTTGCTAAGAATGTTATCAACTTTTTGAAGCGAATTCAGCTTAACCAACAGCAGTTTTTGAAAATTGAAAATTGAAAATTACAAAAACCCTTTTTCCTTTCCTCAATTCCTATTATATTGCAAAATTCTTGTTGTTCTAGAGACAACTAACATAATCGACTAAATTAAGATTTAAGGAAAAAAGCGGGCTATGACTTCAGATAATTTATTGAAATTTCTCGGTAATCGGGAATACTTACATCAGGTTTCTTACCAGGAGTTGAAATCTATGGTGGTACAATACCCCTATAGTTTAAGTCTACGCTATTTATTGGCGATGAAAAGCAAACAAGAAGATAATACTGATTTAGATAGAAATATAGAATTATTGTCTACCTACGGGATAGACCGCTCTCATCTCCATCGTATTTTTAGTGAAGACCCGATTGTGCTAGAAGATTTAGAAGAAAACATTATCATGGGGGAAGATTTTTTAGAATTAAAAGAACTGTCTTCTTTAGAACGAGGTTTGGATGAAAAACTAGTTGTCAATGAAATAAATGATTTAAATTTTTTACCAGCGGAAAATCAATTAGCGGCGAAGGAAATTCCACTCCCGAATCCTTCCATGAGTTCACCTCCTCCCCCGCCAGTTCCAG
>JBGCFJ010000856.1:0-9149 GCA_045106885.1 Saprospiraceae bacterium | reverse complement strand
GTAGTTAGTCCAGTTAATATTGTCGGGTAATTTGACGATTTTTGAGCCTGTACGTCGTTAAAAATACTCGCCATAGCAAAGGCTATGTCTGCGTTTTTTGCCTAGTATAGGCTCAAAATTCATCCAAATTACACCCGACACTATCATCTGGACTAACTACTGAGTAAAGATTAAATTTTTAAACTCACAGAACGGTTGTCTATACTTATAGGCAACCGTTTTTTACTAGCCATTTATGGAAAAGAACAGTTTTCTTAAAGGATAAAATTCATTAACAACTCTTCTGTCTCCAGTTTTGCAGTAACTTCAAGTACTCCAGTAATGCCTATTATAAAAAAGTAATACCTTTGTCTTTCCCGCAAGTACCCTCAAAGCAAACAATCATACACTAAATCCTTTTCAATAATCTAATAATGAGAATTATACCTTTAATTACCTTTTTCCTATTGCTATCCTATACCATTTTCGGGCAAGTTAACATGGAATTACAAGCCAATGTTACTTATGATGACAAGCTAAGTGATATCTGGGGCTATACCGATAGTTTAGGCAGAGAATATGCTTTAGTTTGTTTACGAGGTGGCATTGCCATTGAAAATATTAGCAATCCTACCGAACCAGAACGAGTGGCAATTATAGAAGGGCCTAATTCTAGTTGGAGAGATGCTAAAACTTATGGTCAATTTGCATATTTTATCAATGAGTCATCAGGCGGTTTACAAATTATTAATTTAAAGAATTTACCAAATGCGCCAGATTCTACGGATAGTTATTTTTGGACACCAATTATTCCTGAGTTAGGCTTATTAAGCACCTGTCACAATATTTATATTGATGAAGCTACAGGTTATGGTTTTCTAGCAGGTTGCAACATCAATAATGGCGGAGTGGTTATTCTTGATTTATTTACAGACCCAGGTAATCCTATTTATGTAAGCGCCGCTGCTCCAGTATACGCCCATGATGTATATACAAGAGGTGATTTTATTTACAGTTCAGATATTTTTGAGGGGGCTTTTGCCATTCAAGATATGAGCAATAAGGACAGTGTTTTTACAGTAAGTAGCCAAACAACGCCTTTTATATTCACACATAATGCTTGGTTATCAGATGATAGCAATGTCATCTTTACTTCAGATGAAAGAGAAAATGCCTCTATTGGCGCTTATGATATATCTGATAAAAATAATATTAAATTTTTAGATGAATTTCGACCAATTGCTTCTATAGGAGAAGGCTTAATTCCTCATAATGTACATGTCAAAAATGATTTTTTAATCACGTCTTATTATACAGAAGGCGTCATTATTATGGATGGACATAAACCAGACAACTTAATAGAAGTTGGAAATTATGATACTTTTTCAGGAGAAAATGGAGAGTTTAGTGGTATATGGGGTGCTTTTCCATTTTTTGAATCAGGCACGGTTATAGGGTCAGATATTAATAATGGTCTCTTTATCTTAAAACCAACCTATATTCGAGCCTGTTACTTAGAAGGCGTCGTTCTAGATTCTATCAGTGGTTTACCATTAGACGGTGTAGCCATCACCATTCTTTCGGCTGATGCCAATAAAGATTTGAGCAATCTTAATGGCAGCTACAAAACGGGACAAGTGAGTGCTGGTGTATTTGACGTTAGTTTTGCTAAGGCAGGTTATCAAACAAAAACAGCGTTAGCAAGATTAGAAAATGGGGAGTTGACGGTTCTAAATATGGCATTAGCAGCAGTAGACTCTTCCATGACAACTAGTATTCCACTCCTATCCAATGTAGAAACCTTAACAATTTATCCGAATCCATTTATCAATCAAATGACGCTTCAATATGAATTAACCCATTTAGAAGCCAATACTCAATTAGTTATAACAGACCTGTTAGGGCAACAAATTAGCACACAGGCGATTAATGAAAAAAGTGGTTTTATAAAATTAGGAATAGATTGGACGCCAGGTGTTTATTTCGCACGATTAGCAGCAAATGGATTGTATAGCGCCCCTATAAAAATGATAAAAACAAGTCATTAAATTTCTTTTTTCTATCATTTGACGCGCAGCTATTACCCTAAATTAGTCGTTGATTTAAAAAGTTATTACTTTCGCCTTTTTTTTGAAGATTAAAAACCTATAAACATGAAATATTTACTACCTATTTGTTTTCTAGGCCTTATTTTTATGAATTGTGGCAAAGATACGGAACGCCTTAGTTATAATGCTCAATTAGAAGTTGACCAACAACTCATTCAAGATTATTTAGATGCTAATAATTTAACCGCAGAAACGGGAGAATTAGGCATGCGATATATTATTGAAGAACCAGGAGCTGGAGACAATCCAACTAGAGCATCTACAGTAATTGTTAAGTATAAGGGCTATCTACCTAATGGCGATGTATTTGACCAAGCAGATGCTTTCCAAACACCTTTACAAAATACAATTGCAGGTTGGATTGTTGGTATTCCATTATTTAAGAAAGGTGGAAAAGGGACCATTTTCCTTCCTTCAAGTCTTGGCTATGGGGAATTTGGAACTTCTGGTATTGACCCAAATCAAGTACTAATTTTTGATATAGAATTAATCAATTTTCTATAATTTCAGTATTTTTTAAAGTCCTTTAATTCAAACAAACAACTTCATTCTTAAAAGATGAAATATTTATTACCTATTCTCTTTCTAGGGTTTTTATTTAGCAATTGCGGAGATGACCTTGTAGCACCAGAAATAGACCCAGTCAAACAATTAGCTACAGACAAGGCATTAATAAAAGACTATTTAGTCGCCAATAATCTTACTGCTTCAGAATCTGCCTCTGGTTTACATTATATTATAGAAGAAGCAGGCACTAAAGGTTTTATTGGCCCTTCTTCAAGAGTAAATGTTTTATTAAAAGGTTATTTTCTAGATGGTTCGACCTTTGATGATACAGGAGATTGTAGCCCTATCACAATAAGCGTAGGTGATGTAATTGATGGTTTTCAAGAAGGCATACAATTATTCAATGTAGGAGGGAAAGGGACTATTTTCTTACCATCAGCTATTGCTTTTGGCATTACTGGAAATGGTCCAATTGCCGCTAATACAGTCATTGCATTTGATATAGAAATAGTCGACCAAAAAGAATTTGAGTCAGATAAAATTAGAAATTATTTAACGGATAATAATATAGTGGCAGATTCTACCTTATCAGGCATTTATTACATCATTACAGAATCTGGAGCAGGAGAAAGCCCTACCGCTTCCTCAACAGTAACCGTAGCGTACAAAGGATATTTAGCGGATGGAACTGTATTTGATGAATCAAACCCTACCGCTACTTTTGAGTTAAGCGGCGTTATTCGAGGTTGGCAAGAAGTATTACCACTACTTAAAAAAGAAGGGGCAGGTACTTTTTTAATTCCATCAAATTTAGCCTATGGGGAGTCAGGAAGTGGCAGTATCCCTAGTAATACAATGTTAATATTCGATATTGTCTTACTAGAGTTTAGAAATTAAATAAGCTAATAAATATTGGCGGTTAGCAATGCCTAATAAAAGGTGTGATTTTTCCAGATTCCTAATAGGAATTTAGAAAAATCACACTTTCTATCACCCTCTTTTGATAGATAACACCTTATCATTTTGAGTAAATCATCGTTTTTTTTCTCAAATAAGTAATTTTATTCCTTCTAATTTCCTATTAATCACTCCTTTTTCAACATTTTTTTCTTATATATTTGGAAATTCCGTTTTTTTAGGTTTTATTGCGCCAAAAGGAAGAAAATGAAATAGTAGTAGTACACTCTCCTCTAAAAGGGCCGTTAAATCACCAACACTAAAAGATATATTATATCCAAAAACAAGTCTTTTGATATTAACAAAAACAAGTAATTAATAATCAAAAGAAAATACAAAGTCAATAATCTCATTTTTTTTATAGCATTGATAAAAGCTACTTCTACTAATACTTGTAGAAATATTTTTTATCATACTTAAATCTTTTCCAATCATGAAAAGAGTACAAATAAATTTAGAATTTATTTTTCGTGCTTCGCCAACTATATTATATCGTTTTCTAACGACTCCAGCTACCCTAATTCGGTGGTTTTGCGATGAAGTAGATATATCCAAAGATGGTGTTTTCACTTTCGTTTGGGAGGGTTCTGAAGAAGTTGCCACTTTAATAGAAGATATAGAAGATGAACGGCTTCGCTTTAAATGGGAAGATGCAGATGATGAAGATGAGTATTTAGAGTTTAGAATGTCTAAGTCTGACATAACGAGTACAACAATCCTAGAAATAACGGATTATTGTGATGAAGATGAAGTAAAAGATACTTCTAGTCTTTGGGCAGCACAAATGAAGCAGCTCAAACAAGAAACGGGTGGATAATTTACTAGATTAAATGTAAATTAGTCTTTTAATAAAATAAGCCTTGTAACATCTGTTTTGTTACAAGGTTTATTTTTTTGGTAAATTTAATAGGTTCTATGACAAATCCCCTGAAATGAGATTTTAGGCTACCCGTCTAAGATTGGATATTCTCGACAACAGCGAATCTATATTCGCTGCTCCAAGCGTCGGAAAATATAGATTTTCCGTTGTCTGCTCTAAACTTGAGCGTCCAACTTTAGTCACATAGCCAGATTTTAATCGTCCGATGACTGCGTCGTCGGATGATTAAAATCAGCTTATCCGACGACACTAGTCATCGGACGAGCTGATTTTCTATTTACTCCGACCCGTCGGAGGGATTTGTCATAAAACCATTTAATAAAATGGTTTGGTTGTCTTGTTACGATATGCCATCGACAACAAGCCAATACCTATCAATAGGAGTCAATCAACACCCAAATCATCAACCCCACACCAACAATCATCATTAGCCCACCAATCAAGGAAAAAATACCGCCTAAGATTGGTAAAACCCCAAGGATAGTTAGTAATAATCCGCCCAATGCAATTAAAGCGCCTAATTTAAAGGTATCATCATCCCACAATCCATTTCTAGCATTTGTTGTATCAATTCCTTTTTTAGCTAATTTTTTTTCGAGTTTTTGAAATTTCTTTTCTAATTTCCCTTTTTTCTTTTGCCACTTCTCTTGTTCTTTATGAGCTTTTTTCTGCGCTTTAACAGAAATGGCTTCTTTCTCCTTAGGAAACGGTTTTGTCGTAGGTAAAGCCCAAGTTACAGAACTCGAAAGCAATAAAAATAAACTAAATAACAGCAATGATTTTTTCATAATATTTAAAGTTTTAGGTGACTATTCAGCAAAGAGCATTGGCGTAGGGCAAAGGGTTGACTTATTTGTAATTGATTTTTTTCCCTTGTAACCCTTAAAATTATTGGTTTTCTGACAAATCCCTCCGACCTATCGGAGTAAACTGTGAAAAATCAACTCGTCCGATGACTAGCGTCGTCGGATGATTAAAATCTCAGTTCACGAGATTTGTCAAAGAACCAAATTATTCAACTATTTTTCACATAAACAATTTTGCGCCTTCCTCCCCTACCAAACTCCCGATGGCGACCCCCATGCCTCCTAATCGAACCGCTACTCCTATATGAGCACCATGTTTTTGTACAATCGGGGCTTTCTGATTACCAACGCCTAGAATACCACTCCAGCGATACGCAATTTCAAAAGGCTGATTAGGTAGAATAACTGAGGTCAAAAAATTCATCAGCGTATCTTGAATCAGCGGTGTCAAACCGAATTCATGGGTCGTCTCTTCTATTTTGGCTTGATTTCTAGCACCACCCAAAAGCACTCTATTTTCAAAATTTCTAAAATAGTAGTAGCCTTGGTCAAAATGAAAGGTGCCTTTTAATTTTAAATTTGGAATAGGCTCTGTAATTAATACTTGATTACGAGCAGGTTGCAGCGCTATATTGGGTAATATTTTTTTCGTAAATCCATTCGTAGCAACCAATACTTTGGCTACTTTTATTGGTTTTGCTTTTGCTATTTCCAAGGAAATATCATCCTTATTTTCTACTAAATTAGTAATCGTTAATCCCGTTAGAATTTGAATGCCTAATTCATTGGCTAAAAACCGAAGGCGCCCCATCATTTTAGCTGGATTTATTTGCCCTTCAAAACGATTAAAAATAATGTTTTTCACTTTTCCAAAACCAAATTTATTTACATTCTCTTCTTTTGTAAAAATAGGCGTTCCGCCGATAATTGAGGCTAATTTTTCATTTAAAAAAGGAATTTGTCTGGCACATTCCTTATAGGTTTCGCTTTCCTGCAAAAATAGTTCGTAGCCTCCATGAGCCTGAAAATCAAGCTGTTCATCTCCGCATCTTTCTCTTAATCTTTGTAATCCTCGCCATCTTTGCGCCACTAATGATAAAACCGCATCCGTTCCCATCGTTTCCAAATCTTCTAATAATTCAGAAACACTACCAAAGCAAGCAAAACCAGCATTTTTAGTACTCGCCCCAGAAGGAAACACTCCTCTTTCTATCACTATTACCTTAGCTTTCGGGTATCTTTCTTTAAAAGTTATGGCCGCTGTCAAACCAACTATACCACTGCCAACCACCGCAAAGTCGATGCCTTCTAGGTATGTCGATTTTTCCCAAAAACTAAGATTTTCTAACATTTTTTATTTAATGATGAACGATAAATGATGAACGATGAATTCGTCAAACAGGAAATACCTGCTTGATTTCGATAAATTCATCGTTTAGCAAAAAACTTTATATTTGTGGCGAAAGTAGTAATTTTTATAAGTAATTTTTAATTCCTTCAACAATAACTATTTTCTTTCAAATTCGTTAAGTAAAATCACACAAAAAATATAAAAAATAAAAGTCATGATACAAAGAATTCAATCTGTTCTATTATTGTTAGCAGCTGTAGCTGTTTTTGCTTTATTCAAATTACCATTTGGTTCTTCTGAGACCATTGCAGCCTCTACCCTTTTTAATGATGGCATATTTTCCATCCAAGACCACGTTGGTTTATTAGGTTTATTTTGTGCAGCTGGAGCGATTGCCTTTATTAGCATTTTCCTATTTAATAATCGGCCTTTACAGTTAAAATTAAGTCGGGTTGCTATCATTGCCAATGTCATTGGAATTATTTTAGCAGCGGTCTTATTTATGCAAGATAGCCAAGCAATGGGAGCTGCCATTCCAAAAGAAGAATTAGGTTTAGGCTTGCCAGTATTGTCCATTATTTTTGCAGCATTGGCGATTCGATTTATCAATAAAGATGAAAATCTTGTAAAAAGTATGGATAGGTTACGGTAAAAAATCAGATTAAAAATTGATATAACGATTTTTGTCATCCCTTTATAAGATGTTCTTAATTCGTTGTCCTTTAATTAGCGTCTGTCCGTAAAGTCGATTTTGTTCCGCTCGTAACCACCAAATTTATTTGGTAGGTTCATAAATTACGGACGGTCAATATTTTGAATCAGCCAAATAAATTTGGCGATTACGTTAGACACGCAAAGCACAAGTTTGCGTACAGACTCTAATTATTCGTTGCATTATTAAGCTCCCCGTCTCAGATTGGATATTTTCAACAATAGCGAATCTATATTCGCTGCTACAAGCGTCGGAAAAGAATCTTCCTCTTTTGCTCATGTTAAAATTATTCAACTTAGCAACGGCTATGCTGAATAAGCCTCCCATCCGCAAGCGGTTCACAATCAGCGATTGTTCATCTTGCTAAAAGAAAAAATAACCTCGTCATTTCTGGTAGGTTATTTATTGCCTCGCCCTTATCTAATAAAAAATGGTCGTTTATTTTTGTCGTAATACTTAATACGTTAAATTTGGTTCAAAATTTCAGTCGATGAACCCAAAAAGATACTTCCTACTCACCTTTTGCTACTTATTTGTAATCAATTTAATTGGTCAAACCATTCCATTACCAGAACATCCTCGCCCAGATTTTGAACGAAAAGAATGGGTTAATTTAAATGGTGAATGGAATTTTGCTTTCGACTCCCTAAATGCTGGTGTTAAAGAAAATTGGTTAAAGGACTCCATTAACTTCAATCAAAAAATCACTGTCCCTTTTCCATGGGGTTCTGCCTTATCAGGTGTAACGGATGATGCAGATATTGCTTGGTATCATCGAACCATTTCGGTAAAAGACACTTGGAAAGACAAACGAACGTTCCTAACTATTGGTGCTTCCGACTGGGAAACAACCGTCTGGTTAGATGGTCAGTTAATTGGGAAACATCAGGGCGGTTATGTCCCTTTTTCTTTTGATTTAACGGAGTTTATTCAATACAATCAAGTTCAAAATTTGGTTATCCGAGTAGATGATGCTCGACGAGATTTCACCCTTTACGGCAAACAAGGCTATGGCAATGCCAGAGGAATTTGGCAAACGATTTACTTAGAAGCTAGAGGTCAAAATTATTTAGAAGCCCTCCATTTTACCCCAGATATAGATAATGAATTAGTCAAAATAACCGCCTATCTTGCCGCCCCTTCTCCAGTCGATTTACCGATTCAATTAGCTATTAAAGCGAATAGTTATCCAATGAATTATCAGATAACTTTCCCTAAAAATAAAACCAAATTCAGTTTTGAAATAGATGTAGACAGACCTCGACTTTGGACCTTAAAAGACCCTTTTTTACATGAGGTTACCTTTAAAATAGGAGCCGATGAAGTGCAAAGTTATTTTGGGATGCGAAAAATATCTGTAGAAAATTTGCCCAATACCGAAATTCCTTACATCGCACTGAATAATAAACCAATTTACCTACAATTAGCCTTAGACCAATCTTATCATCCAGAAGGTTTTTACACCTTTCCAAGTGACCAATTTATCAAAGAAGAAATAGAGCGCAGCAAGTCTATTGGCTTAAATGGTATCCGAACGCACATCAAAGTAGAAGTACCTCGAAAATTATACTGGGCAGATAAATTAGGCTTATTGGTCATGGAAGATTTACCGAATAGTTGGGGAGAACCTGAAGCACAAATGCAGGAAGAATCCACCTATACGCTGAAAGAAATGATTAAGCGAGATTACAATCATCCGTCCATTTTCTCTTGGGTTGTTTTTAATGAAAGTTGGTGGTTTATTTTTATAACGGAAGATAAAGACGCATATCGGAAAAGTTAAATTTAATTCCTCCCTTCCACTCAACAGTGGGGTCCTTTCATTGAATATTTTGCCGAATCCTTAAAA
>JBGCFJ010000855.1:0-3669 GCA_045106885.1 Saprospiraceae bacterium | reverse complement strand
GTAGTCATAGATTGGGGGGGTTGTCTGGCAAGTTTAGAGTAGGAATTTCTGCGGGTGGCTATGAAAATCAAATAGGAGAAATTAGGCTTGAATCGGGGGGCAGTTTAAATAGAGCATTTTTCTTAGAACCAACCACGGTGGGCGTATTCGATTTACTCCCTCATTTACCCACCTTAGCTATTTCACCAAATCCTTTTACAGAATTTACGGTTTTGGACCTAGCTGATTTTGAACAGGGAACTTACTTGCGTATATTTAATAGTGTTGGACAATTGGTTCGTTCTGAAAGTGTAATTGGTGGTCAATTCTATATTTTAGACCGAGAAAACTTAGATGCAGGGGCGTATATTTTTACGCTTTTTGATAATAATAACGAACTTTTAGGTAATGGGAAAGTGTTGGTGAAATAAGTTATTAAATTTTTTGTATAAAAATTATAATAAAATAAAACATTTGTGGTTTTTTGTTTTTTGAGTAATCTTGCGCTATAAATCTCTACAAGGGAGTAAAAACCTAAAACAAATGGCACAAGATTACGACAAAATAATCAAGGAAATTTTTAGAAATAGCATTATTGCTTTTATGACTCAGATTACGGGGGAGAATTTTGAACCTATTAGTAATTTAGATCCTAAACTACAGAAAACAATAGAGCGAGAAGCAGACTTTTTTAAAATTGTACAGCGTAAAAGAACAAACCGAAAGGAAGTATTACACGTTGAATGGCAATTGAAAACGACTTGGAAAAAGATGCGGAATCGGATGCTTTTCTATAAAGTCTTAGGTATTGAAATTACCAACCTACCCGTTAAACAATACGTTTTATATTTAGGAAAAGGCAGACCAAAAGTAGATACTACTTTTAAGAATGAAGATATGGATTATCGCTATCATCTTATCTGTATCAAAGACATTGATTATCATCAATTATTAAATGCACCAGATACTAATACTGCCTTATTTGCCATCTTAGCAGATTTTGGAAAAGATGCGCCTGAATACGTCATTGAACAGATTGGAGAAAGGATGTTAAAGGAGAACTAGAATGGCAAAAATGGCAGTGTCAGTTGGAGATTATTTCAAATATACATAATTTACAGGATAAAACCATTAAAATAATAGTGTGTATGCCAATCGTTTATGATATAAAATCAGATATTAGATATCAACAGGGTACAAAAGTAGGCCTTTAATAGGGACTAGAGCAAGGTTTAGAACAAGGAATTGATAAACAAGCAACTATTACAGTTATCAAATTGTTGCGTAGGCTATTTTTCACCAAATTTCTAAGATAAACTTATGTATGGCAACAGCGCAAACAAAAACACATAATCTTTCATTCATGAGAACTACATTTATATACTTCCTAATTTTTATGCCATTTGTAATGTTGGCACAATTGACTGAAGACGCGATAAGTAAGGAGGACTTTAGGAAAATTTTATTATTACATAAAGAATTGGTAAGCATTCCTAATCTTCCTGATAATAAAGAATTGATGCTTAAAAACATCAATTGGGTCGCTAATCAGTATGATAAATTAGATTTTAAGACCACCTTACTAAAGTCAAACACCCTGCCTGTATTATTGGCTGAAAAAATTTATGACCCAAATTATAAAACGGTCTTGTTCTATTTTCACATTGATGGACAGCCTGTAAACCCAGATGCTTGGGATCAAGAAGACCCGTTTATACCCGTTTTAAAAGAAAAAAAATCAAATGGAGATTGGCAAACTTTGGACTGGAGTAATTTAGATGGAGCCATAAATAATGAATGGCGCATATTTGCTCGAGCAGCAGCAGATGATAAAGCACCTATTACTATGCTAATAGCTGCACTCAAGATGCTTAAAGATAAAAATGCTAACCCAAATTTCAATATTAAAATAATTTTTGACCCAGAGGAAGAATATGGATCTAATGCCCTGTTATCAACTTTAGATGAATATAAAGCATTGTATGCTTCTGATTATTTTATCGTTATGGATGGTCCAGCTCACGATTCCAATAAACCAACGCTCACATTTGGATGTAGAGGTATCACGACCTGTTCTATTACCACTTTTGGCGCTAAACTGCCACAGCATAGTGGTCACTTTGGCAACTACGCACCAAACCCAGTCTTTAGTTTATCTAATCTTTTAACAAGTATGAAAGATGAGAATGGTCGGGTTTTGATAAAGGATTATTATAAAGGCATCGAAATAGATGCTGAAACGGATAAAATATTAAAAGCTGTTCCATTCGATTCACTCGATTTTAATAATAAATTAGGCGTTTATACTTCTGAAAAAGTTGGGCATAATTACCAAGAGTCCCTACAATATCCTTCTTTAAATGTTCGGCAAATAGGTACCTCATGGACAGGCAAAAAACTCAAAACAGTTATACCTGAATACGCTACTGCAAGTATAGATGTGCGACTAGTACCAGAAACGGACGGAAAGGTTCAGTTAGAAAAAATAAAAGCACACATTGAGCAAGAAGGCTATTATGTTATAGATAGAGATCCTACTAATGAAGAAAGAAAAACCTATCCAAAAATTGCAAAATTTAAAGTAGACAGGGGAATAAATGCTTTTAGAACAGATACGAATATTGATTTCGGTCAGAAAATCAAATCAAAATTGACCGATAATTTTGGCTATGAACCTATTGTCATAAGAATAATGGGAGGCACCGTTCCAATTGTACGCCTAATTGATAAACTAAATGTACCTACCATTATTGTCCCAATGGTAAATATGGACAACAACCAACATAGCCCCAATGAAAATATAAGAATTGGAAATATAAGAGATGGAATAAGCATTTGTTTATCTATTTTAGATATTAGACTTTAGTAGTATGTCGAAGATTATGTCTTGACAAATTGTTGGTAAATAAAGACACTCATCTTGAATCTGGAACTAAAGCTCGAAAAAATCCACTGCCCCCTCAAAACTTCCTACCGTTTTCGCTACGCAGCGGCGAAAACTGTAAAATAATTTTAGCAGAGTATATGATTCATTCATCGAATGCATCTCAAAATGTCGCATTAAAATTAATGGAACATTAAAAGTAGCTTAGACGGCTGGTTTGAGTAGGTATGCCAAGGCTAATCAGACCAGCCGTCTAAGCAACGAACGACAATTTGAGATGCGCCCCATTCATCTTACTTGTTTAAAAAAAAATTATGAATAAGCAATCAATAAGAATTTTAGATAACAGATTTTTCATTTTTGTAATGGTCCTTTTCATTACAGCTTGCACTTCGAAAGAGGAAATCAACGTAACCCCTCCCGTGGAAAGCAATCCAGAGGAAATGGAACCTCCTCCTGTGGCAGAAGTAAAACCAGCAATAATAACTTGGGAAAATTGGTATTTATCTGTACCTGTAGATAGGGGCAATGGAAAAGCTACGTCTATAGGTTATCAAGATATTATCGAGGATAAACTAACAAGTGAAGCAGCTAAATATTTCTATGAAAATGAGGATGGGAGCTATACTATGTGGACTACATTCACAGGGTTTACCACCTCTGGTTTATCACAATTAGGGGATAAATATTGTCGGACAGAACTTAGAGAATATTGGAGGGGGAATCAGGATACCAACGATAATTGGTCAATGGCTACTGGAGTGCATGTTCTTGAATCCACCATGCAAGTTGATTTTGTGGAAGGG
>JBGCFJ010000854.1:0-4787 GCA_045106885.1 Saprospiraceae bacterium | reverse complement strand
TCGTCTTGCCTTTGTCGTCCGTTACCTCTACTTTTTTCTTTCTTGCTAATTTACCAAAACCTTTGATAACCGTGACTTTATTTTTCTTCAACAAGAAGGTAACGCCCTTACTCATACCATCTGCCACATTTCTACTTCTTTTAATCATACCCGTAAAGTCTGCTTCTGGCTTAGCTACTTTGATACCATAATCTGCTGCATGATTAATGTATTCAAAAACTTGTGCGCTTTTTAATAAAGCTTTGGTAGGAATACACCCCCAATTCAAACAAATTCCACCTAATGATTCTTTTTCTATGATGGCAACCTTTAAGCCTAATTGAGAGGCTCTAATTGCTGCTGGATACCCACCTGGGCCACTTCCTATTACTATTAAGTCAAAATTCATGTGCATAAAGTTTATTAAGTAATAAAGTCGGATTGATTAATTTGGAGATAAGAAAGACCTCTCTTCCTAAAATTTTCGCAAATATAGGTAGAATGAGCTAAATCGGAAGTTTATTTTGGCAATATTCTTAATCAAAGTTACCAACTACTCAATAGTTTGTTACGAAAAACAAATATTACAAACCGTAAATTAAATAAAATTATAATGTATGATTATTTTTATATATCTTTGCATAAGTTTTCTCATAGTATGTTTGTTTATTTTAGTTGTTGATTCCTGCATCTTTGTCCCTCATTGGTTGCAGGAATTTTTTTTTGTCTTTTTTGTAATAAAAATAACAGAATTCCTTTCTAATAATAGTATTTATTCTAAAATTTTTCGTATGAATAGATCTCCAATGTTGAATAAATTCTATTCATTTTATTACAGTTTCCAATACCTTTTCTATCAATTGATTAACCACTTTTTTCGGCTTTTTACTGAATGTTCCTGTTGCTCGATTCGCCAATAAAGCATTAAAAGAAATAGCCTGATGTCCTAATAACTTAGCCATGCCATAAATGCCTGCTGTTTCCATTTCAAAATTGGTGATTTGCCAATTATGTTTTTTCTTTTTATGTGTAAACTGATATTTTTCTTGATTAAATGCGGCGAAGTGGTCTAATAAATTCGCTTCTTTATTCTTTGCCCTCAATTGCCTTCCTTGTGGGCCATAAAAGCCTGGACAAGTCAATGTAATTCCTTTTAAGAAACCTTTTCCTAATTGATGGACTAATGTTTCATTTGCACCAAAAACATAAGGGACTTTATTGATTCTAGTTGTCCTATGCTTTAAAAATTGACGCAAAGTTCGTTTTAAATTTTTTTCCGAAGCATTTCTTTTTAACTGATAATAATTTAATAGATTATCCATACCTACTGCAAATTCGGATACCAAAAAAGCATTGATAGGAATTTCTTTTTTCAAACAACCTGAGGTGCCAATTCTAATAAATTTTAAATTTGTTAAATTTTCTTTTATAGCCTTTCGTTTTAAATCAATATTGAATAAAGCGTCTAACTCATTGAAGACGATGTCTATATTACCTGTCCCAATCCCTGTAGAAATGACGGTCAATCTTTTGTCTCCAATCCAACCTGTATGCGTCACAAATTCTCGTTTTTGAACCTTACAATCTAATCTATCAAAATGTTTGGAAACGCTATCCACTCTATCTGGGTCACCTACGGTAATAATTGTTTCGGCAACTTGCTCAGGCAATAAATTTAGATGGTATATACTACCATTTGGATTTAATATTAATTCTGAATCTACAAGTTTATTCATTTTATTATTTAACGACTCATTCACAAATATTTAAAACTTATTCGCTACAATAAAAAGCTATTTTTGGCAATTTTGTAACTAGAAAAGCAAAGATGAATTAAAAAATGGAGAAAAATAAGTCATAATTGATAGCTAAAACTATCTTTGCGAAAAAAAGGCTACATTCTTTAAAACTTAAAAGACTTAAAAAACATTTTTTACTTTAAATTCGTATCCTATAATTCTAAAAAATACATAGATTTCAACGGAAAAATGACTATTTCCTTGAAAAACCACGATAATCAATAAATAATGACACTTTCAATTTTACTTTTTCGGGTTGGTATCGCCGCTGTTCTATTAACACTTTTAACAGGCTTTGTTTTCAAAAAACACAAAAGTTGGTTAATGACTTTTGTACAAAATTACTGCGGTGCTTTATTTTTGTTTTCTGGATGGGTAAAAGCGGTTGACCCACTAGGAACGGCCTATAAAATGGAACAATATTTTGGGGAATTTGAATCTGTTTTTTCAGATACGGCAATGAGTTTTATTACACCCATTTTTCCTTTTTTAAGTGAATATGTAGCGTCTTTTTCAGTTGGCATGATTGTTTTTGAACTATTGCTAGGCTTAATGCTAATCATGGGGTCAAAATCTAAGTTAACGAGCTGGTTATTTTTTGGTTTAGTAGCATTCTTTACCGTCTTAACAGGTTTTACTTATTTAACAGGATATGTACCGCAGGATGTAAATTTCTTTGAATTTAGTAAATGGGCGGCCTATAATGAAAATAATATGAAGGTGACAGATTGTGGCTGTTTTGGCGACTTTCTAAAACTAGAACCTTATGTCTCTTTTATGAAAGATGTTGGTTTATTAGTCCCAGCTTTATACTTTATTTTCAGACATAAAGATATGCACGAACTATTTAGTACAAAAATTCAAAATATCATTTTAGGGGTAGCAACAGTTGGTTCTTTGGTGTATTGTTTTAGTAACTATGTTTGGGATATTCCACATGCGGATTTCCGCCCTTTCAAAACGACGGTAGATATTAGAGGTCAAAAAGAAGCACAAGGGGAGGCAATGGCGAATGTACAAATTACAGAATATATCTTAGAAAATAAGGCATCTAAAGAAGTGGTCTCTTTGACTTACCAACAGTACATTAATGAGCGAGGTTACGAAAAATATCCTAAAAAAGATTGGACGATTATAGAGCAAAAGAAAACAGAACCAGCCATTCCAATTAATAAAATTAGTGAATATGCTATAGAAAGTTATGAAGGCTATGATGTAGCGGATGAATTATTAGGCGAATCAGGCTATAGTGTGATGATGGTTTGTTATAAATTATATACGGATGAAGATAAAATGGATTCTCAAAGTTATACGATTTCCGATACCCTTTATAACGTAGATACGATTATGATTGATGGACAAACCGAGCCATCTGTCGTCAAGTCTATTAAAGAAATCAAGCAAAGAACCGAGTCAAAAGATGTTCATTTATTTGACCCCAATTATGTAGCTAGATTTACGGATGTTACTAATGAATTTACCGAAGCAGCAGAAAAAGCAGGTTGGAAAGTATACGGTGTAGCAGGTGGTGCAGGACAAAATAAAATTGATGACTTTAGACATGCAGCACAAGCGGCCTACCCATTTTATGTAGCGGATGATATTTTATTGAAAACTATTGTGCGGTCTAATCCTGGAATTGTGGTGATGAAAGACGGTAAAATTATTAATAAATGGCACTATAAAAAACTACCTAAATTTGAGGAAATTTTTGGTAAGTAATAATTGAAAAATCAAAATGTTAAGCACTTCCAATCCGTAAGGACTGGAAGCGCTTTTACTTATAAAGCATATAAATATGGGTAAAAAAAGTAAAAAAAATAGAATAGGCGTAGTCTACTCAACTAATCCTGATTACGACTATGACCATGAAGAAGACTCGGCCGAAACACTTCCTGTCCAACAACAGAAGCTTCGAGTAATGATTGATAGAAAGAAGCGAAAAGGAAAAGAAGTTACTTTGGTAACAGGATTTATAGGCACAGCAGACGATTTAAAAGATTTAGGAAAATTGCTAAAATCTAAATGTGGCGTAGGTGGTTCTGTAAAAGACGGAGAAATCATTGTTCAAGGAAATAATAAACAAAAGGTATTGGACTTGTTGAAAAAGGAAGGTTATTCTCAAACTAAGGGAGTAGGTGGATAGGAATGAAATGAATGATGAACTATAAATAATGAACGATGAATTCGTTTATTAATGCTAGTTAATCTTTATATAAGAGGGAGAACGATGGTTATTTTGACCTTATTTTGAGAGATAAACTTTTGTCTTTATGAAATTTACTCGACTTGGATTTTTTTTAATGATACTGATTTTTGGTATTTTTACTAGTTGTAATACTGCTGAAAATAATAAGGCTAATATTGAAAAAACAAAACCAATAGATTGGAAGACGGAACTACAAAAAGCTACTAGTTTTAAGGAAGAAACCCAATTGTTGCAAGCTTTATTTCAACAAGATTCAAGCAATACCCACCAACAATTAATTGCGAATAGATTACAAACTTTTGATTTAAGGCATTTAAAAGACACAGAAAAATTAACTGTCCTTAAACTTTATGAATTAAGCTTACAACCAAAGAGACAGCCTTCCAACAATATTCTACAAATTGCTTATGCTAAATTAAATGCAGTATATCCGACTAATAATCCGTTAGTAAATGAAAAAATCAAGGAAATATTGAGCCTAATTAAGGAAAGTACTGATATGGAATTGGAATAAAGTGTTCACTAAATTCCTTTCCAAATCCATTGCCAATCAATATTTTATTGATTGAGTGAGTGAACTTTCATAAGCTCCGCATCAAAAAACAACAACCCTTCTTCATTACTTGGTAATTGTCCCAATAATTTTCCTTCGGTGTCCCATACAGCGGAGTTTCCAACAGTTTCAAAATCATCACAGCAACCTACACAATTCACCATCAAAGTCGGCATATTAGGGAGCAGGCAATAAATAACCTACCAGAAGATGTGGTTTTAGTTTGTTCTTGTACAAGGCGGGAAAA
>JBGCFJ010000853.1:0-4007 GCA_045106885.1 Saprospiraceae bacterium | reverse complement strand
AAACACAAGAGGAAGTACAAGCTATGGCGCTGATATTGGTAACTTAATTCAGCATAATTATCTAAATAACGACTCCGATGATTTAATGTCTACGGTGGACGGTGTAATTGCAAAGGGATATATAGATGATGAAAATCTATTTGTGACTGGTGGTAGCGGCGGCGGTGTGTTGACGAGTTGGATAGTTGGAAAAACGGACCGATTTAGAGCAGCAGTAGTGGCAAAACCAGTAATCAATTGGACCAGTTTTGTTTTGCATGCAGACAATCCTGCTTTTTTTGGCAAATATTGGTTGGGTGGAATGCCTTGGGAAGCAGGGATGCAAGAAAAATATTGGGCACGTTCTCCTTTATCATTAGTTGGAAATGTAGTCACACCAACCATGTTATTGACTGGAGAGCAAGATTATAGAACACCAATGTCTGAAACAGTGCAATATTACACTGCCTTGAAATTGCGAAAAATTCAAACTGCTTTGGTCAGAATACAGAATTCTGGTCATGGAATTGCCAATACGCCAAGTAATTTGATGTCGAAGGTGGTTTATGTCTTGGGGTGGTTTGAGGACTATCGGGCGGAGTGATGAAAAATCGAAACTAGACAAAAAAAGAGGGTTACGCTCTTGCCGCGTAACCCCTTGAAATTCTCACTAGTTTTAATGAAACTAAAAGTCAACGTATGAATCTTTAGTTGTCAAATGGTTAATTTGATATGAAAATCACTTACTCAGTGAATGACTTTATAAATATAAGTAAATATTCGGACTGATGTTTTAAATATTTCTTAAATATTTAAAAATTTTCAAAAAGAAAGTGTATTTATTGTAAATTAATGATGGTAAAGTAGTCTTAAAGGAATTCTCTGTGGGGGGAACACTTTATATACATAAGAAATCGTGCCAAAGATTCATTATTTTACCAAAATATTTATAAAAATATAAATTATTTTTATTCTAATGTATCGAAAATGAATTTTATTTTTAAAAAGAGAACTTAAAGATTTGCTGAACTGTTATTATAGAACGGAAGTCTTTTAAAGATATTTTCCAAACAAGTAATTGTTTTTTGAGTATTTTTGTAAAAGATTTTATTATTAAATGATAATTAGGAACGATGTAGAAAGAAAGTATCCCTCGTTCCTGGCTAATAAAAAAGATAGTAATGAGCGAAATAAAAGAAGCAACTAGTTTGCAGCCACTTACTTTAACGGATGGAGCAGTAAAAGAGTTAAAAAAAATAATGGAGGCTCAAAATATTACAGCTGATCATGGCTTACGGATAGGCGTGAAGGGTGGAGGTTGTTCAGGTTTCTCCTATTCTATGGGTTTTGATGTGCAAAAAGAGAAGGATAAAATATATACCATTAATGGTGTTAAAGTTTTTATGGAACAAGCACATGGTATTTATCTACTAGGAATGGAAATAGATTGGGTAGAAGGATTAAATAATCGTGGTTTTTCTTTTAATAATCCCAATGCAACGGATACTTGCGGTTGTGGAACTTCTTTTGCTGCCTAAAATACAAGAAAGCTATTTTTTCAGAATTTCTTAAGCTGGCAAAGCCAGTACCATAATGAGTAAATGATGCAATGAATAAATGAGTAAATCTTAGGGCAATGCCCTCATTTATTCATTTTCTGCCAGATATGCGCAAAAGTTTACTGATTAGAAATTAAAAAGGTTGAAAGATAGAGCAATGTCTCTGTTTTCAACCTTTTTTAATTTATGCCTAATTCCATCTTTGTATCTAAAGTATATTAATATTACAGAATATCACTTTTTTAGTTAAAAAAAGTAAGCCAATTCGTTATAAATCAATAAATTTTGTTATCTTTGGCTGTATTCACTTCAAAACAATAAGCAATTAATGAATAGTATTGTCACTCAACGCTTTGTAAAATGTTTAAAACAGTTAAAAACAGATGGTGTCGTACGCTCTATGCGACAATTTGCGATGTCTGTTGACTATTTACCACAAAGCTTAAGCGAAATATTGAAGGAAAGAAGAGATGTGACGATAGAATTATTGCGAAAATCGGTGGATGCTTATAAAATGAACCCTGTTTATATTTATACGGGCGAAGGTCCTTTATTTATGACAGAAGAAGACCATAAGAGTTTACGAGTCCTAACGATTGTGACGAGTGCGCAAGATGACGAACGGATAGTTCATGTCCCCGTACCTGCACAAGCGGGGTATGCCAGCGAAATGGCTAACCCAACTTTTATACAAGATTTACCGACGTTTACTTTGCCTGATTATAAATATAAAGTTGGGACACATCGAGCTTTTGATGTTTCAGGAGATAGTATGGAACCAACCCTTTTTGAAGGGGACAAAGTAATTTGTAGTTTTCTAGAACCTACTTTATGGGAAACGTCTATCAAAAACAATTTTGTCTATGTAGTCGTGACTCGTGGAGACGTCTTGGTAAAGAGATGTTTTAATCACTTAAAAAAAGAGAAACAATTAGAATTACACGCTGATAACTCATTCTATGAGCCTTATCGGATAGGACTAGGAGAGATACGAGAAATATGGTACGTGCGAGCAAAGATTAGCCCATTTTTACCATCTCCTCAAAACATTTCTAATATATTGCGAGAGGAAATGCAAGAACTACACAAACAACTAGGCAATCAAAATAGAATGATTGAGTTATTGAATGAAACAATGACGAAATTAGTAGAGAAGGGAGAAAAATAAAAACTACACATTCTGAGACTTGTGATATTTAAATGACACTTCCTAACATAACTAGTTGGAGATTGTGGATTTGTGAGTAGAAAAAATATTTTTTTGTAAAAAGTGAAAAAAAATCACTAAAAAATTATTTTTTTTTCACTTTTTTAATACATTTGCAAACTTTTTTAATTAAAGTACAGTTTAATAAAGTAGAAATTACATTTAAAATCTACTATTTACTTCCCATGAACATCTGTGTATACCTACGCACTACCCAAAATTATTACCTATTTAGGTGAATTCTATTCTAAGCAAACAATACAAAGAGAAAGGAAAAAGTATTTTAACAAAATTTTATTTAGAACCACTTTAAATCCCAATAATGTATATTCCTAGAATATATATTGAAAAAACAAAGTGTTTCGGCAATAAAATATGGACACTTACAAAGCAATAAAATTTTCATTTTGTCTTCAAAAGATAAAGATAAGAGCTGATTGCTGATATAAGTGAAAAAAGTACAATATAAAAGACAAACTAAGGGTTAAATACAAGTGACCCATCTTTGAGAAACTCGTCTTAGAAATAACATTAATTTAAAACAAAATATAATATAAAAGTATGCGTGCGTTAGTTATTACCAATACAATTACGAGAAGAGACGAAAAGTCTCTAGAAAAGTACTTCAATGAAATTTCAAAGTATGAAGTATTGAGTCCTGAGCAAGAGTTGGAATTATTCCAAAAGATTAAAACCGGTGATAAGGATTCCGTTCAGGCGATAGTGAATCACAATTTACGTTTCGTAGTATCTGTTTCTAAGCAGTATCAAAATTTAGGTTTGTCTTTGGGTGATTTAATCAACGAAGGAAACTTAGGCTTGATTAAAGCGGCAGAAAGATTTGATGAAACCAAAGGGTTTAAATTTATTTCTTATGCAGTATGGTGGATTAGACAATCCATCTTACAAGCATTAAATGAAAAATCAAGAAAAATTAGATTGCCATTAAATCACCAATCTAATGTTTCTAAGATTATTTCTAAGCGTACAGAATTACTTCAAATAATGGAAAGAGAACCAACCTTGGAAGAAATTGCTGAGGAAACTGGTTTTTCTGAAGAAGTAGTAAAGAAGAGTTTAGAGTCTTACAAGAAGTGTCGTTCTTTGGATGCACCAATTGATGAAGATGGAGATTCTTCTTTAGGTGGATTAATGGAAGACCACCAAATTGAAAGACCTGATACGAACTTAGCTTATAGAGAGTCTGTAAGTATTCAAGCTTCTCAATTATTAAATTCACTGCCTCCAAGAGAAGCTTCTGT
>JBGCFJ010000852.1:0-5299 GCA_045106885.1 Saprospiraceae bacterium | reverse complement strand
GCATTTTTTGAATTCCTTAGAAGAAAAATTGACTGGTCTAACTGGCTAATTATTTTCTCCACTTTGCCTAAGCTTTTAAATAGTTTTAATATTCGTGAAAATTTTTATTTATAAAATAGAAAATACGCCTATTAGAATTAGTTACCAGTTGTAAGTTAAAGATTACAACTGGTAACTTATATCACCCTTATATACTTCAACTGGATAGGAGTTGAAGTATAGTTAGTACAACCTATAAATCACTAGCTTCTTACTAATAGATTTTCTCTTACCAGCGACTATTCTAACAATGTATAAGCCATTATCATAATTTTTAGTGTCTAGTCGAATCTCATCACCCTCTACCCTATCAATAGATTGCTCAAATACAGATTGACCAAATTGATTATAGATAACCAAATCAACTGCTTTGCCTTGATATTCTTTCAAATTAAGGTAAGCGAAATCATCTGCTGGGTTTGGATAGATACCAAAATCAGGTAAGATGCCAAAGTCAATTTGTTGAGTGTCCGTATAATCAAAGCTATCATCCATGTAAATCTGCTTGATTCTGTAATAGTTCGTTCCTTCTTCAGGTGTTGCGTCCGCTTGCTTATATTGTTTCATATCGTCAGACATCGCCATGTTCAATTGTTCGCCAATTGCTTCAAAAGTAATCCCATCTAAAGAACGCTCAATTTCAAAGTGGCTATTTTTCCAACCTGTATTAGTCGCCCATTCTAAAGCAATTTGCCGTTTGCTACCATAAGCACTAAAAGCTAACTTTGGTGCACTTCTACTAGCTGCACTTTGTCTAAAGCTACTGCCAGTCATGGTGATTTCGTTACTACAGATAACCGTCCAATCGTCTTGGTAAACAGTTACTAAATAAGTGCTATTGGCTAAACCAGTTGCAGTAAACTCGCTACCGCAATTCCAGCTACATCCAGCCACTTGTGCCCAACCAGCATTCAAATCATTGATTTTAAAGAAGTAATTGGTATTTGCTTGTCCAACTATCTCAATCGTGCCATTACCATAAGTAATTGTAGTCTCTCCACAATCAACGCTCATTCCATTGCCGCCGTCTGGGTTGATTGGCGTGCCTACACAAGAACAATCTGCTTGTACCATATCATTTTCTGTAGTCGCATCGCCATCATTACAAGTTGCTCCTACTACTGTCAAATTCGCATCATTATCATTACAGTCTTGGCTTGCTGGTACTCCATCATTATCATTGTCAGGGTCACCACCGCCATTACTATTGTTAGCTGAAACATTAATCAATCGCTCACAGATAATTTGATAGCTACTATTTTTGATATACACTCGGTAGTTTCCTGTTGCTAATCCTGTGACTGTTTGGCTACTGCCACATTGCCACCCACAGTTGTATTCCTCTTGCCAGCTTTCATTTAAGATTTGATAGAAGTATGCTACACCTGCCTGACCTGACATTTTGATTTGTCCATTGCCATATACAATCGTTGTATTGCCATCACAAGATTCAGTTATCATTTCTCCTTCAGTAGGAATTGGTGTACCTGCACAAGAACAGTCCGCTTGTACTTCATCATTTTCAGTCCTTGCATCTCCATCACTACAAGCTGCGCCTGCAACTGTTAAATTAGCATCATTGTCGTTACAATCTAGGCTTGCTGGCACTCCGTCGCCGTCTACATCTACATCTGTAACGATTGGCGTACCTGCACAATAACAATCTGCTTGAACGACATCATTTTCAGTCGTTGCATCGCCATCATCACAAGTAGCCCCGATATTTGTTAATAAAGTAGGACATTCGTGAAGGGCAGGTAAAGGAATTGCTTCCCAGTTTTCTGGAATGGTATTATCTAAATCTGCTGCTATTAACTTTAAATAAGAACCCTGTTCGTCTGGCTCAATAGGCCAAGGAGCCACATCATCGTATTCAAGGTCATTAATGATTTCATTTTCCGTTGTTTTGAAAACAAGGTCTTCGCCACCATTAGATAATTTACCATCTGTCCAAGGTAATCTTCTGAAATTCAAGTCAGGGTAGCTGTCCATATCTTTGGTCAACATAATGGTTTCTCCCGCACCAATAACTGAACCAGCAGGGAAAACATAACCAATACCTTTGATAGAATCGTTTTCTACAGATTCAACGCTTGTACCGTAATTGGTAATTAATAAGAATTCAAAATCTGCTTCATCTAAAGCATCATCAACCAATGGTTTGTAATTGATTCCTGTGATATTCAAGGTCGTAGTAACGATTGGTGTACCTGCACAAGAACAACCAGCTAAAACTAAATCGTTTGAAGTAGCTGCATCGCTATCGTCACAACTTGCGCCAACAACGGTTAAGTTAGCATCATTATCATTACAATCTACATCGACGGGAACACCATCGTTATCAGCATCAATTAGCGTACCTGCACAAGAACAGTTAGCTAAGACAACATCATTTTCAGTATTGGCATCGCCATCATTACAAGCTGCACCTGCTACTGTTAAATTTGCATCATTATCATTACAATCTACATCGACGGGAACACCATCGTTATCAGCATCAATTAGCGTACCTGTACAAGAACAGTCATCTTGTAAAACATCGTTGCTAGTTAAAGCATCTCCATCATCACATGGGTAACCAGGTTGACAAGCTCCAGTAGAATAAGAAATACATAATTCAGCAGCTAAAGTTGGGCTGGTATTATAAGATTCTGCTGCTCTTGTTCCAGTAGATTCTATAATGAAAGCAATCGCATTCCCTGATACAAATCCAGGACGATTGATAATTTCTTGAATAACTGGAGATAAGTCTATTGTTTTTTGAGCGGCTCCAGCAACTCCTGTTGAAGTCCAAGCGGCTGGTTGCCAAGTAGCGGTTGCCGTGGTGGTCGTTTTACCTGAAATATTTCGAGAAGTGGTTGTAAAAGGAGCTGCATTATCAGTAGCTTCTGCTTTTATCGTAATAGTAGTTGGTGCAGTATCTGTTTCATCCGCACCAAATTGAATCGTTGCATTCGTAATCGCTGCACCATTTGGAATGTCAATATCTTGAAAACGTAAAGCTACAATATAGCCATCTTTCATATCCAAATCAGAACTTGTCAAAGTAACACTTCCTGAACTAAGCTCTTCTGCGTCATCGTTTCCATTGGTAATTTTGCTACAAACTTCTGCATCGACAATAATACCTGCACATCCACAAGCTTCCGCAGAATACATATCAAATTCAGTCATTGGATTTCCATCATCACATATTTGCCCTAATAAATTATCATCAAAGCCGTTACAAACATCTTCTTCATCACAAACGCCATCATTATCTGTATCTGCTGCGACCCCGCCTGTACAGTTACAATTGGCATCATAAGTTTCACCCGTTGTACATGGGTCACCGTCTTCACAAGTTGCTCCAGTTAAGTTATTATCACAAACATCTAAGGCATCACAAATCCCATCATTGTCAATATCGCCTTCAATACCACCAGAACAGCCACAATTTTCATCAAATTTTTCTCCAACTGTACATTCATTACCATCATCACATGGTGTACCAATTAAATTGTCATCAAAGCCTGGGCAAATATCCGCAATATCACAAACGCCATCATTATCTGTATCAGCAGTTTCAAGTGTTCCTGCACAGTTACAATCAGCATCGAAAATATCATTGCTAGTACACTCATCGCCATCATCACAAGATTGTCCCGGTACACAAACATTAGATACACCAGGAGAACCATTCACAAAAGATGCGTTCATCTCCATAGAAGATTCCCAAGACTCAGGTAAAGCATTGTCCATTGTAGGAACTAATAAAGAAAGGGTTGGGCCATCGCCATCTGCTTCTTTTGGCCAAGGTTTTTTATCATCATAAATGACATAATCCGCTAAACATTTGTTTTGGTCGAAAAGCGTAATTCGCTCTCCACCGCCACTTAATTTGTAATCTAATTCGCCAATTATTTTGCTACTATTTACATTAGGAAATGCACTTGTGAAATCACCTTCATCTTCTACCAAAATGGCATAACCTTCGGCCCCTAAAACAGTTCCTTGAGGCATTACAAATTTATCCCCACTATCATACAAAGTCCAACCAGATAAATCAACCGCATTGGCAGTTGGGTTGTGTAATTCTACCCAATCCCCTGCATCTCTTTGGTCTTTGTTTGAACTATAATTGATTTCATTGATAACGATACCTGCACCAGGTTGTGCACAAGTTCTTGAATTTTCTGCTTTTGGCGTTCCGCCCACATTATCAGACCTAAACCAGTTTAAAGGTTCCGAATTATCTAAAGTACCATGTAATAATTCAAGCGATAATCCTGTACTATCGGTAGCTTCATCCCAAGGGTCATTTTGGTCATATCTTACGGTATCAATAAAAGCATCGAATGGGTCTTTTAAATTAATTTTTTCACCGTTGTTGTCTAATTTTCCTGAATATTGGCCATCAGGCGCAAATCCATAAGTAGAAGTAAATAATTCTGTGTTTTCAGCAAAAACAGCAAAACCATTTGGTGGAATAACTAAAGAATTTTCAATCGTTAATTCTACGCCTTTAGAAAATCTTGCGTTTTTTAAATTAACAGGTGTGTTTCCAATATTCTTTAATTCAATAAATTCAAAATTGTTTCCAGCAAGGGTATCTCCCCCCTGAATCGAACCTAAAGGGCTATAATGGATTTCGTTAATCACAATATTGCTATATGCTTGGTCAACATAGTAGGTTTTGTAGCCACAAGTCGGCGACCATCTGTCCACCATACTAGAGGCAGAAGGGTTGTAAACTCTAGCGAATACTTCTTTTACCCCAGCAGTTAAAGTAATCGGTCCTGTATAACGAATCGCAGCAGGTCTCAATGTACCAGCCTCTGTTCTAACATCTGAGCCATCTAAAGTATAATAAATATCGCCTCTTCCACTAGGATTTGATAAAGTCAATTGTTGTCCCGCAGAAATAGCCCCTTCAGGAAGAGAATAACCTACTGCGGGCAAATCAGAATAATAATTATTAGCGGTTAATTGACCTCTTAACCAGTTTATTCTAGCTGGCGCATAACTTTTCAATCGATTTACTTCATTATCTATCCCAAAATCATTGCCAGGCAAAATAAATGCTTGTAATTCATCATGTCTTGCTTGAATTCTATCTGCATATCGGTTGCCCGTAAGTGGGCCATCATTATACATGGAACAATGGATAATATCTGTAAACTGTAACCTAAATTCTATATTATCATCAATTCTGCCTAAAATATCTTCAGGGGATTGAAAAGTACCACTTGCCCAACCTGAAGTACTGGATGGAAACCCT